>JANWJJ010000059.1 GCA_025451955.1 Rudaea sp.
AACGAAAGCCTTCGAACGATGCATCGTTCGCGCGAGCGCCTCTTGAGTTGGTGCTGCTCGTAATCGCCGCCGGTATTTGCGTTCATCTGCGAGACTACGTATCAATTCCGCACCATCCGAAAATGAATCCACCGGCACCATGTCTGCCCGATTTCTATATGCGCTAACACCTGGCGCAGGCTCATCGCGATTCGAAAGCTCAAAATAGTATGTTTTACGATGCTGCACACGCACCTTCCACGCCCTTCAATAGATCGCCACGGCAACGCGGTGAAGGTGTCCGCGCGTTCGGTGATCGGCCTAGCCGTGGCGGTTGCGGTCAGCGCATCCAGTTCTCGCACTTCAAACCGGGCACGCGGCGAAACTCGCGCAAGTTGTCCGTCACCAGCACCAGATTGCGCGCGACGGCTTGCGCGGCGATCAAGGTATCCATTGCGCCGATGCCAGCGCCCTTGCGTTCCAGCGCAGTGCGGATGCGCGCATACGTCATCGCATCGTCGGCATTGAAGGGCAGAAGGGTCATGCCGGCGGTCACGTCGCGCACGGCGGCCAGCGTTGCGGCCCGGCGTTCGCCCAGTTCCGCGCCGGTTGCCAGTTCGCCCAGCACCAGCGCGGACAAGTGCAGGCGTTCGGCGGCAATGCCCGCAAGGCGATTCAATACGGTGCGCGGTTCGCCGCGCATGGCGGCGCTCACGATGCAGGTGTCCAGCAGATAGCCGGATGCCACGTTTACAGTTCCAGCGGTGTCACGGGTTCGGCCTTCTCGCGGGCAAGCGGCTTAATATCCAGCGGCCCGTACTTCTCACGGATGCGCGCGAACAGTTCGCCGGCGGTTTCGGCCTTTGGCCGCAATACCAGTTCGTCGCCGCGCTTGAATACTTCCACTTCATCGGTAGCGAAGCGGTAGCGCACGGGAATGCGCACGGCTTGCGCCTTGCCCAGCGTGAATACCTTGACGGTTTGCATGATCGGTTCTCGCGTGTTCCCGTTGCGTCTTAGTATATCACGCAAGGATATATCGGGTGAACCGTGGAGGTTCGGGTTATGCGGCAATGTCTTTCAGCGCGCGTTTCAACTCGCGGCGCAAGGCGGCTACGGTCACGGGCGCGGCATCGGCATTGATCGTGTTGCGCAAGGCGTCATTGATCGCAGTCTGATAACCGCGCCCTTCGGCTTCGGCGCGCGTACGGAAGGTATCCAGTACATCGTTATCCAGCATGATCGTGATGCGGGTTTTGCCCTTCATCGACGCCTGCAATTTCGCCAAGTGTGGAATGTCCTTTGCGCGCTTGGCCTTGGAAAAATCGTATTCAGCTCGCATAGCTTTGTTCCTCTTTTGTTGTCGCGCGTCGTGCAGAGATAAGCCGCACGTTGTCCCCGCGCAAGGTGTAGACCACCGTCAGCAGGCGTCCGGCTGCGCCCAAGCCAAGCAACACCCAGCGCGATTCGCCTTCCGCGGTGCCGTCTTCGTGCGCCAGTGCGTGCGGGTCGAGCATTGCGGTTGCCGCTTCCTCGAAACTCACTCCATGCTTGCGCGCATTGGACGCGGATTTTCGAGGGTCGTATTCAATGGCTACGGAATCAGTGTGCATGTTATATGTATCCTAGTCAACCGGCCTTGCGCTTGATCGGCACAACCTTGCCCGGCGACGTGCGCAGGCCGTCCAGATAATCGGCCCATGACTGCATCATCTTGCGGCGTTCGGGCAGGTGTTCGGCATAGTTGTAGGCCGCACGGAAAGCGTCGCGCTCGGCGTGCGCCAGTTGCCGTTCAATCGCGTCGCGGTGCCATCCCTGTTCGTTCAGCAGCGTGCTGGCCATGCTGCGGAATCCGTGCCCGGTCATAGTGTCGCCGTCATAACCCAAGCGGCGCAGCGCGGCGTTTACGGTGTTTTCCGACATCGCGCGTTCGCGGGTGTGCAGGCTTGGAAATACCAGCCGCCCATTGCCGGTCAGCGGTTGCAGTTCGCGCAGGATCGCCACGGCTTGCGTGCTCAACGGCACAATATGCAGTGCGCCCATTTTCATGCGCTCGGCAGGGATGCGCCATTCGCGCTTGTCCAAGTCTATTTCCGTCCATTCCGCCGCGCGCAGTTCGCCCGGTCGAACAAATACCAGCGGCGCGAGTTGCAACGCACTGCGCGTAACGTAGTAGCCCGTATAGCTGTCGATGGCGCGTAACAGTTCGCCGATGCGGTCGGGGTTTGTGATGCTGGCGAAGTGCACCGCTTGCGCCCGCGGGATTGCGCCGCGCAGGGATGGCGTCGGGTCATTCGCGGCGCGTCCGGTGGCGATGGCATAGCGGAACACTTGCCCGCAATTCTGGTGCGCCCGGTGCGCGGTTTCGCGTGCGCCGCGTGCGTCAATCTTGCGCAGCACGGCCAGCACGTCCGGTGCGGTCAGATTCGCAATCGGCTTGTTGCCGATCCACGGGAAGACGTCGCGTTCCAGTCGGCGGATGATCTTGTCGGCGTGGCCCGCGGCCCAGTTCGGTGAGTGCTTGGCGAACCACTCGCGCGCGACGGCTTCGAACGAGTCCGCGCCTGCGAGCGATTCGGCCTTGCGCTTTTCGCCGGGGTCGATGCCGTCGGCCAGCAGCTTGCGCGCTTCGTCGCGGCGCTCGCGCGCTTTTTTTAGGGACACGTCGGGGAAGGTGCCGAGCGAAAGCGTGTTGCGTTTTTTCGTGTCGGGCCGGCGATAGTCGAAGCGCCACCAGCGCGCACCGTCCGGCTTCACCAGCAGATACATGCCGCGTTCGTCGGCGAGCTTGTATGCCTTGGCTTGCGGCTTGGCGTTCGATACGGCAGAAGGGGTCAACATGACGGTAACTGTCTCGCGCGGACTGGTGTTACCGTCGAAGTTACCGCCAAAATTGACGGTAAGCATGGGAAGTTGCGGATACCTTGCGGGAAATGCAGGCAAGAAAAAACCGCGTCGTAGCGCGGTTTGTAGGGGGTTACGGGAACTTGTGGGAAGTGTATTTGGTGGCCGGGGACGGAATCGAACCGCCGACACGGGGATTTTCAATCCCCTGCTCTACCAACTGAGCTACCCGGCCAGGAATATGGCGATGCCCGAAGAAAGGTGGACAGCGCGGAGGGGCGCGTATTAAAACGGCTTGGGCCGGGCGAGTCAAGAAATAACGCTTGGGCATCTGCGACGAAAGCGAGCGCGCGACCGTCAATGTTGTTGTATCGGCAATTCAGGAGTCTGTCATGCGTTTCACTATTGCGTTCGTGGTTTTGAGTCTGCTGGTTGCCGGTTTCGCGCACGCTGATACCGCGGCCTATCAGGCGCAGCAACTGGCGCGTTATCAGAAATACGCTGGCGCGCCGGTAAACGATTTTCCAATGGTGAGCATGTATCAGTGGCAGGTGGTCGGGCCGGAACAACTGGTGGTGTGGCCGACGATCAATACCGCGTATCTGCTCACGGTCGCCAAGCCCTGTGTCCGCCTGCAATGGACCAACGGCTTGATGGTGACGCAACAGATGAGCATGAAGGTGACGAACAAGTTCGATTTCGTCGCGTTCGAGCATCAGCGTTGCAAGATCGACGAAATCCGTCCGATCGACTACAAGGCCATGCTCAAGGCCGACAAGGCGGAAAAGGCGGGGAAATCCGCGCAGGACTGATTGCTTATTCCTGCGGTGCCACAAAACCTGGCGGCACCGCCGATCCTGCGCCGAACAGGAAATTTTCCATCTCGGTTTCGAGAAACTTGCGCGCCTTCGGGTCGAGCGGCGACAGCCGATTTTCATTGATCAGCATGGTCTGATGCGCCAGCCATTGTGACCAGGCCGGTTTCGATACTTGCGCATAGATTCGTTTGCCGAGTTCGCCCGGATACGGCGCGAAACCAAGGCCCTCGGCTTCGCGTTGCAGCTTGACGCAAAAAACGGTGCGTGACATCAGGATTTCTCCGGCAGGGTAGCAATGAGTTTTCGTACCGGCGCGGGCAATCCGAGTGCGGCAGCTTCGGCGGGATGCAGCCAGCGCGAATCGGCGGCGTCGGCGACGCGCGTCGACGCAGCGATGTCGAGCGCCAGCGGCGTGACTTCGAGTCGGTAGTGGCTGAATGTATGTACGAACGGCGGCAGCGGGCGGAATGCGATTTCCCCACTGCGCAAGCCTTGGTTGCGCACAAGATCGCGCTGCGCTGCTTGCATATCGTCGGCTTCGGGCAAGCTCCACAATTGCGCCCACACGCCGGTCGGCGGTCGGCGTTGTAACAGCAGGCGTCCAGTACCATCGCGCAGCACCAACATTATTGTCTGCCGCGTCGGCAAGGCCTGCGCCGGTTTGCGTTCCGGCAACATTGCCGTCAGGCCGTCGCGATGGGCGACGCAATCGACCGCCAGCGGACACTGCACGCATTGCGGACGCGCACGCCGGCACAGGGTCGCGCCCAGATCCATGATTGCCTGGGTATAGTCGGCGAGGCGCGTCTGTGGCGTGTGCAATTCTGCAAATTTCCACAATTGTTTTTCGATGGCCGTCGATCCCGGCCAGCCGCGCAGGCCGTGAAAACGCGTCAGCACGCGCTTGACGTTGCCGTCGAGAATCGCGAAGCGCAGCTCGTGCGCCTGCGCCAGAATCGCACCGGCAGTCGAACGGCCGATGCCGGGCAGGGAGGCTAGTTCGTCAAAATCGCGCGGCAACTCACTGCCGTGACATTCGACACAGGCTTGTGCGGCGCTGCGCAGATTGCGCGCGCGGCTGTAGTAACCCAAGCCCGACCACGTCGCCAGCACCTCGTCCAGCGACGCGGTGGCCAGTACCTGCAGCGAGGGGAATTTTTCCACAAAGCGCAAAAAGTACGGGACGACGGTTGCGACCTGGGTTTGCTGCAACATGACTTCGGACAGCCATACACGATATGGCGTGCGTGGGTTCTGCCACGGCAGATCGTGGCGGCCGTGGTGGTCAAACCAGCGCAGCAGGCGCGGGGCAAAGGTTTCAGACTTGCGCATCGCCCAGGCTCGCCGGCAGCAGGCCGTCGACGAAGGCGGCCGGATCGAATTCACGCAAATCCTGCGCGCTTTCGCCTAGGCCGATATAGCGGATCGGCAAGCCGAATTCCCGGGCCAGTGCGAACACCACGCCACCTTTCGCGGTGCCGTCGAGCTTGGTCACGACCAGTCCGGTCACGCCGATCGCGGCGCGGAACTGGCGCACCTGGCTGATCGCGTTCTGGCCGGTGGTACCGTCGATCACCAGCAGCACTTCGTGTGGCGCGGCGGGATCGAGCTTGCCGAGCACGCGGCGGATCTTGGCCAATTCGTCCATCAAGCCAGCCTGCGTGTGCAGGCGTCCGGCGGTGTCGGCGATCAGTACGTCGATGCCGCGTGCGTGCGACGATTGCAGCGCATCGAAGATCACGCTGGCCGAATCCGCGCCCGAACCTTGTGCGATCACCGGCACGTTATTGCGTTCGCCCCAAGTCTTGAGTTGCTCGACCGCGGCGGCGCGGAAGGTGTCGCCGGCGGCGAGCGCGACGCTGCGGTTCTGATCAAGGAAGCGTCGCGCCAACTTGCCGATGGTGGTGGTCTTGCCGACGCCATTGACGCCGACGACGAGGATCACAAAGGGGATTTGTGCACATTGCGGCAAAAGAGGCAGTGCTACCGGCCGCAACAGCGTCACCAGATCGGCGCGCAGCGCGGCGAGCAGGGCGCCGGCATCGGCGAATTCGCGTTGCTGCATGCGTCGACGCAGCGCTTCGACCAGTTCGGTGCTGGCGGCGACGCCGACATCCGCGCCGATCAGCGTGGTTTCGAGTTCGTCCAGCAAGGTTTCGTCAAGCTGTGGGTGGCGCGCGAACAGATCGCGAATATCGCGATTGAGAAAGCTGCCGGACAGGCGTTCGCGCCAACTGCGCCTGGGTGGATCGGGACGCGTGGCCGCATCGCTCGCGCCGAGCGCATCGGTTTTCGGGATGGCTTCGGCTACGACTTCGGAACTGACCGCGCCTGCATTTTTTTTCCAGAACTTGAGCATTGCGGACCGACTTGAACGACAATGCGTGCATGCTACCACCGGCACCGGAAAAGATTCGTGGCGCGGACCCGCAGTGATTTCGCGCCGGGTCGGCTGCGCATCGTCGGCGGCAGTCTGCGCGGATCGCGGCTGGATGTGGCGGACGCGCCGGGTTTGCGGCCAACGCCGGATCGTGCGCGCGAAACCTTGTTCAACTGGTTGACGCCGATGATTGCCGGCGCGCGCTGTCTGGATCTGTTCGCCGGCACCGGCGCACTCGGGATCGAAGCCTTGTCGCGCGGTGCGGTGCAGGTCGACTTCGTCGAAACGGATGCGCGTCTGGTTGACCTGTTGCGCGCGAATCTCGTGCGGCTCAAGCAGGTCGCTGGCGTGCATCGCGCCGATGCGCTGCGTTATCTGGCTGAGTCCGATGCGCGTTACGACATCGTGTTTCTCGATCCGCCATTCACTGCGGATTTGTGGACGGCGACGGCGCAGGCGCTGGAAACGCACGCGCGGCTCGCACCGGGCGCGTGGATTTACGTCGAGTCGCCGGCGACAGAAATTCCTGCGCTGCCGCTTGTCTGGAGCCTGCATCGCGAAGGCCGTGCCGGCGCCGTGCGGTTCGCGCTCTACCGTCGCACGGAGGCATCCGTTAAGCTGTAGCAAGTTTCCTCGATTACGCGCGATGCCAATCCAGACAACCAATCCAGTTCATGCACGGGTAGCGGTTTATCCCGGCACGTTCGATCCGATCACCAACGGTCACATCGATCTGATCAGCCGCGCCGCGCCGCTGTTCGATCGCCTGATCGTGGGCATTGCCGAGAGTCCGGGCAAAAGTCCGAGCTTCAATCTCGACGACCGCATTTCGCTCGCGCGTCTGGCTCTGGCCGGGATTGCCAATGTCGAAGTGCGCGGCTTCGACTCGCTACTCGCCCATTTCGTGCGCGATATCGGCGCCGGCGTGATCCTGCGCGGCCTGCGTGCGGTATCGGATTTCGAGTACGAATTCCAGTTGGCGAGCATGAACCGGCATTTGATTCCCGAAGCCGAAACCCTGTTCCTGACGCCGGCGGAGCAGTACAGTTTCATTTCTTCGTCGCTGGTGCGCGAGATCGCGCGGCTGGGCGGCGACGTTTCCGGATTCGTCCATCCGGCGGTGCAACAGGCGCTCAGACAGCGTTGGCGCAATTCCTGAAATCCAGAAAGGGTGGTGTCATGAAAAATTATATTCGTATACTCGCGTTCGCGGCATTCACGGCACTGACGCTTTGCGCCTGTGGTCCAAGCGAAGAGGACAAGGCAAAGGCCGCGGCGGCAGCCGCGGCGGCGGAGGCTGCCAAACCGGTGCCGATGCCGGCGCCGACGGCGGACAAGGTCGCCTGGCAGAAATATCTCGTCGCGGTCGTCAAGCAGAACATGCAAGGGGTCAAGTCCAATCACCCGTACATGTACTTCGTGCCCGCGGGCGACAGCGCCGATGTCACGGACGCGCGCAAGCAGCAGCTCGACAACGTCGATGTCACCGTGCAGCGCGGCGTGTTGCCAGGCAACATGATGGCGTTCGGCGGTCCGGATTCGAAGCTCACCGCCGATCTTATCGGCGAGGCGTTCAAGGATGCGCAGGACGGCTCGTTCAAGGGCGTGGTCGTGCTGTTCATCGGCGCGGCTGCGGATCAGGATCGAGTCAAGGATGCGGTGGCCAAGAGCGCCGCGGAATTCCGCTTCGTCGAAATGAAGTGAGCGCGGCGGCAGGACCGCAGCGGTTGCGCGCGGCATTGCGATGGCGCTGAAAATCACCGAAGTCTGCGTCAATTGCGACGTTTGCGAACCGGTGTGTCCGAACCGCGCCATCTCGATGGGCACGGTGGTCTACGAGATCGCGCCGGATCGCTGCACCGAATGCGTGGGCCACTTCGATGCGCCGCAGTGCGTCGAGGTGTGTCCGGTCGAGTGCATCCTTGTCGATCCGCAGCACACCGAGACTCCCGAACGATTGCTGGCAAAATTCCACGACCTGACTGGCGAGGAGAAAAAGTGAACAAGTATATTTGTGCAGTATTGCTGTTCATTTTTGGCGCCTGCGCGGCGCAGGCCGTTACTGCGCACAAGCCCGGTCATGCGGCCATCGCCAGCGCGCACAAGCTCGCGACCGCAGCCGGTTTCGAGGTGTTGGGCGAAGGCGGCAATGCCTTCGATGCGGCGGTCGCGGTAGCGGCGGCGCTGTCGGTGGTCGAACCGCAGAGTTCGGGCATCGGCGGCGGCGGATTCTTTCTGCTGCATCGGGCCAGCGATAACAAAGACGTCATGCTCGATGCGCGCGAAACCGCGCCGGCAGCGGTGAAAGAATCGCAATATCTGAAAGCCGACGGCACGCCCAATCGCGACACCTCGCTGTATGGCCCGCTCGCCGCCGGAATTCCCGGCGAACCCGCCGGCATGGTCTGGCTGGCCGAGCATTACGGCAAGCTGCCGCTGGCAAAATCGCTGGCGCCGGCGATCCGGATTGCGCAGCAGGGTTTCCAGCCCGACGCGCGTTTTCTCGAAGCGATTGCGGATCACCGGGAACAGTTGGGCCGTTATCCGGGCTCACGTGCGCTGTTGTTGCCCAATGGCGAGGTGCCGAAAGCGGGTTGGACTTTCCGCAATCCCGATCTTGCGGCATTGCTGGAACGTCTTGCTGCCAAGGGCAACGACGGTTTCTATCGCGGCAAGACCGCCGCACTGATGCTCAAGGCCGTGCAGGCGCAGGGCGGCGACTGGACCGCCGCCGATCTGGTCGGCTACCGGGCCAAGGAACGCGATCCGATCACAATCCATTACCACGACTGGCGCATCGTCACCGCCGCACCGCCGTCGTCCGGTGGCGTGGCGCTGGCCGAGATTTTCAATGTCTTGTCCGGTTACAACCTGACCGAGGCCGATGGTGTCCACCGATTGCATTACATCATCGAGGCGATGCGCCGCGCGTTTCGTGACCACAACGAATACCTGGGCGATCCGGATTTCGTGAAGATGCCGCTGGCGACCTTGATGTCGCCGCAATACGCGGCCGGATTGCGTGCCGGCATTCTGGCGGACAAGGCCACGCCCTCGTCGATGCTGCCGTCGGCGGTGGCGCAAGATCCGGGCATGCACACCACGCATTTTTCCATCATCGATGCCGATGGCAATATGGTTGCCGCCACGCAGACCGTGAACACGCATTTCGGCTCGTGCCTGGTGCCGCCGGGGACGGGCATGTTCCTCAATAATGAGATGGACGATTTCGCTCTGGTGCCCGGCGCGCCGAATGCCTATGGTCTGCTCGGCAACAAGGCGAATGCGCCGGCGCCGGGCAAGCGCATGTTGTCGTCGATGTCCCCGAGTTTCGTGTTCGGCCCCGATCGCGTCGGCGTAGTTGGCTCACCCGGCGGCTCGACCATCATCACCCAGGTGTTCGAGGGCATCCTGGCGTTCATGGATGGCAAAAGCGCCGCGCAGATCGTGGCGCAACCGCGCTATCACGAACAGTATTTGCCGGATGTGGTTTACGCCGAACCCGATGCCTTCGACACGGCTACGGCCAAGGCGCTCGAGGCGATGGGTTACACGATCAAGCAACGCCACGCCTGGGGATTCATGAACGTGGTCACCTGGGATTTGCGCGACAATAAACTCGATGCCGCGAGCGATCCGCGTGGAATTTCCGGTAGCGGCGAAGTCAAATAAACGTGGGCGGAAAGTTGAAGTGCGATGAAACTCTGGTCGATCCTGGGTAATTCACAACGCCTCGACGGCGGTGCGATGTTCGGCAACGTGCCGAAAGGCATGTGGGAGCAATGGATAACGCCGGATGCAGATAACCGCATTCCGCTGGCCTGCCGCGCGCTACTGGTCGAGGGTCTCGATGGCAAGAACGTGTTGTTCGAAACCGGCATCGGTGCGTTCTTCGAGCCGAAACTGAAAGCACGTTACGGCGTGGTCGAGCACGAACATGTGCTGCTGGATTCGCTGGCCAAGGCTGGCTTTCGCCACGAAGACATCGACACCGTGGTGCTGTCGCACCTGCATTTCGATCATGCCGGTGGTCTGCTTGCGGCATGGGCGGAAGGCAAACCGCGGCAACTGCTGTTTCCGAAGGCGCGCTACGTCGTCGGTCGACGTTGCTGGGAGCGTGCACAGAACCCGCATCCGCGCGATCGTGCCTCATTCATTCCCGAACTGCTGCCGCTGCTGGAACAATCCGGCCGCATGGAACTTGTGGACAATGCGCATTCGTTTACTTTAGGTAAAAGTGTACGTTTTGCCTTCAGCGACGGTCATACGCCGGGACTGATGCTGGCCGAAGTCGTGATTCCCGGTGGCGGCGTGGTGTTCTGCGCCGACCTGATTCCCGGCCGGCCCTGGGTGCATCTGCCGGTGACGATGGGCTACGACCGCTATCCAGAATTGCTGATCGAAGAGAAGCGCACTTTCCTCGACGACAAGCTGGCGCGCGGCGTGCGCCTGTTCTTCACCCACGATGTCGAGTGCGCGCTGGCGCGGCCGACGCGAGATACCCGCGGCCGCTACGGCACGACGGAAGAAATGCCTGCGCTGGTCGGCATGGTGGCTTGAGCATGGCCCGACGCAAGCCAGCATCGCGAACACGATATGCGATCTTCATTCTTGCGATCGCGGTTATTGCTGCGGCAGCATGGTTCGGCTATCAGCATCTGAACAGTCAACTTGTTAAAGCTGTCACTGACAAGATTGCACCTGTCAACGTTCCTGCTGATCGCATCGATCCGGCCAACGAGGGCCACCGGGTAAGCATCACCGGAAATCTCGCCGTCGACAAACCGGCGCGCGATATCGATCTCGACATCAGTGCAGATACGCCGATGCTGTTTCGCCGCGTGGAGATGTATCAATGGCGCGAACATTGCGCCGCCGCCGGTTGCAATTATGCCGCGGCATGGTCAGCGCAGCCGGTCGATTCGGCAAAATTCCACACGCCGGCAGGGCACGAAAATCCCGCGGCACCGTTTGTCTCCGCGCGATTTGCCGCGAAAGACATCCATCTTGGCGCGTTCAGCGTCGATCCTGAGTTGGCGGCGACGCAGATGCATATGCTGGAGTTTCCGGTGCGCGCGGCGTTGTTGCCATCGAATCTGGCCGCGAGTTTTCGCGATGCCGATGGCGCGCTCTACGCCGGCGGTGGCGATCCCGCGCACCCGGCTGTCGGTGCGCTGCGCGTGAGTTATCGCATCCTGCCGATTGGTGCCGTTACCTTGATCGGCGTACAGCGCGGATCGAAACTGGAAATGCGCTGAGAGCAATTACCGCGCCGGAAACAATGTCGCGGCGTGATCGAGAAAATACAGACCCGCGAACAATTTCGGGTCGATCGAATAACCCTCGCGCAATTTGTCGAGCAGCCACGTCGCGGCCTGCGTGCGCGGCACTTCGTGGACCACGATGTCTTCGGTCGCATCGCCGCCGCCGGCGTGTACACGCACCAGATCCCAGGCGCGGACAAAGGCGATCATCTCGTTGCTCATGCCGGCCGAGGACGGCCCGGCCATGAGGAATTCGACGCGGCCGGCGCGGTAGCCGGTTTCCTCGGTCAACTCGCGCGCGGCGGCGGTGATCGCCGATTCACCGGCATTTCCGGCCAGATCACCGACGAGTCCCGCGGGCATTTCGATGGTCTTGCTGTGCACGGCCTCGCGCCATTGTTCGACGAACAGCACGCAATCGTCCGGCGTCAGCGCAATGATGATCACGCCGCCGCCGGGGTTGGTGCGTTCGGCATATTCCCAGCGGCCGCGCCGCATCAGGCGTAGCCAGCGGCCGGCGTGGAGTGTCTGGGTTTCAGTCATGGCGCAAAGTCATAATGGCAAGCGAAGTATGAAATAATAGCGGTTCTGCCGCTGTAGCATCGGTTCCCGCGATTCGCGGGCACGGCGAAACTTCGCCCCCGGTTTGCGGTCTCAGCCCGTCCTGTCACCTGCAAGGTTATGCGCATGAAAATTCGATTCTGGATTCTGGCCAGTCTGCTGGCGCCGATGTGCGCCGTGGCCGTCGCGCAGGAGAAGCCCGCCGCCGCTCCTGCCGTTTCGCCGCAGGAAGCGCAGGCGCAGAAGGCCGAGGCACTGACCGAGGCGCAGATCAAGCAATCGCACGATATTCCGGCACTCAGCCGTCTTGCGCAATTGTATAGCTCGCGCAACGACATGCAGCGGTTCGCTTGGGTTTTGCAGCGCGTCAGCGAACTGATGCCCAATTCCGGCGATCTGAAACTGCAACTGGCGATGGCCTATGCCAAGCAGGACGACAAGACCCACGCTTACGACACCCTGATCCACATGCAGATGCAGGGTTTCGGTTATGACATCTCGAAGGACCCGCGTTTCGATCCGATCCACGGCAACAAGGTGTGGGATTACATCGTGGCCAACCTCGAAGTCAACGCCAAGCAGTTCGGCGAAGGCAAGGTCGCCTTCGAGCTGCCCAAGGGCGATCACTTGTTCAACTCGCTGGCCTGGGATGCCAAGCGCGGCAAGCTGCTGGTTGGTAGCGTGCGCGATGGAAGCATCCAGCTTGCCGACGAGCACGGCAAGTTGACGGATTTCATCACCGCGAATGCGGACAACGGCCTGTGGGGCGTCGCCGCGCTGGCCGCGGATGCGGCGCATGCGAAACTCTATGTCGCCAGCAACGCCTCGCCGCTGTTCCACGGATTCAATGCCGACAACGCCGGCGCATCCGGGATATTCGAGTTTGATCTGGCGACCGGTAAACTCTTGCACAAATATACATTTGCAGCGGATGCTGGCAAACATGAGTTGACCAGCATCGTCGTCGGCAGGGACAGTCAGGTCTACGCTGCCGACAGCGCGCGCAAGCAGATTGTCAAGATCGACGATGGCAAGCTCAAGGTGATCATCGAGAATCCAAAGTTGACCAGCATCAGCGCGCTGGCGCTGGCCGGCGACAGTCGCACCCTGTATCTGGCCGATTTCGCGCTTGGTATCTTCGGTTACGATCTGGGCAAGTCCACGGCATTCGAGCCTGCCTACGACCCGGCAAAACTCGTGCTCGGCGGCATCGTCGGCATGCATTGGTACGACGGCACCCTGGTCGTGATCCAGAATGGCATGGTACCCAAGCGGGTGATGCGACTGACGTTGTCGGCCGATGGTCGCAGCATCAAGGGCGCGATGCCGCTGGACGTGGCGCAGCCGGCATTCGCCGCACTCGGATCCGGCGCAGTAGCGGGCGACAAATTATACTTTGTCGCAGACCGCGAAGACGGGTTGTACGATGATCACGGCGTGCTGACTGAGTCCGACAAGCTCGAACCGGTGCGCGTATTCCGCAGCAATCTGCGCTTCGCCTGGGGTCAGAGCGGTGTTGGCAGCAGCCTGGCGCCAATCGGCATTGGCAAAGGTACGGCGGCCCCACCCAAGCAGCCGTCAGTGGCACAGCCCGGTGAGGCCAAGCACTGAGAATCCAGGTGTTCGCGGCTAGCCCGCCCCGGTGAGCGCACGGCAGCGCGAACGCGTGAGCGGCCCGAAGCGCAGTTGTTCCAGTAGCGCATCGAGCGCCGCGAAGTTCGGCGCAGACCACGCCAGTTCGGTCATCGTCGCCGGTACTGGCGCATCCAGCGCAATGCCAGTCAGCGCGCGCGACAGCAGCGCTTGTTCGCGATATTGCTTGAGCCGCACGTAGGCTTGGCCCGCTCCGCGCAGGCGCAGATACGGGATTTCCTCGAGGCGTGCATACAGCGCTTCGAGGGTATCGAAATGCGCGAGCAGCTGCGCCGCGGTCTTGGCGCCAATGCCGGGTACGCCGGGAATATTGTCGATGGCGTCGCCGGTCAGTGCCAGATAATCGGCAACCTGATCCGGACGCACGCCGAGGCGTTGCTTGACTCCGGCCTGATCCCAGCGCAGATCGCGCGAAAAATCCCATTGTTCGTCGTGCGCACCAATCATCTGGCCGAAATCCTTGTCGGCCGAGACGATCACCGCGCGCAAACCCTGCGCGCGCGACGTCGTGACTGCGCTGCCGATCAGGTCGTCAGCTTCGTAATGCGCGTCGGCAAGTACGCACAGACCGAGCGCGCTGGCGACGCGCTTGCAATAATCGAATTGCACTTTCAGTTCCGCCGGCGGCAATTCGCGGTTGGCCTTGTATTCGGGATAGATCGCGTTGCGGAACGAACTCACCAGCGATTCGTCGAACGCGGCCAAAACGTGCGAAGGCCGCACGCGTTCGAGGAATTCGCACAGAAACCGGGTAAAGCCATATACCGCGTTGACCGGCGCGCCGTCGCGGTCGTGAAATTCCGCCGGCACCGAATGCCAGGCGCGGAACACGTACAGGCTGGAATCGATCAGATGCAAGGTCTGCATCATGCGCCCAGTTCGCTCACGATTTCGTCCAGTGCCGGCCGCGCGCGTTCGGGAACCGCTTCGCGCGCCGTACCAATGTGTACAAAAGCCACAATGCGCTCTTGTGGAGAAAGTCCGAACAGCGCCACGGCGTCGGCATCGTAGGCGGCCCAGCCGGTAAGCCACTGCGCGCCGAAGCCGAGCGCCTGCGCACCGAGCAGCAGGTTTTGGGCAACGCAGCCGGCCGAAAGAATCTGTTCCTGCTCGGGCACCTTGGGATGGTTCGCTTCCACGCGTGCGATCACGGCGACGATCAGCGGTGCGAAATTGAAACGCTCGCGATCCTTGGCCAGCACCGCGTCCGGCACATTGGGTTCGTTGTGCCGATGGATTTGAGCGAGTTCCTCGCCCAGACGTGCCCGCGCATCGCCGCGAATCAGCAGCAGTCGCCACGGTACGAGCTTGCCGTGATCGGGCACGCGGATGGCCGCGGCGAGCAGCCGTTGCAGTTGTTCGTTGTCAGGTCCAGGCTCGCCGAGCTGACGCGCGGGCGTGGAGCGGCGGGTGTTGAAGAAATCGAGGGAATCCATGCGCAACCGACGGCAATTGTCCGGGCGAACAGCATAACAGTAGCGATCGCCGCCAAGCTCGGCTAGCATCACCTTTCCTGTATCGCAGGATCGGAGGGGTTCATGGCGATTACCGTAGGCGTGGTGCGCGAGACCGTTGCCGGCGAGCGGCGCGTTGCGCTGACTCCTGATGTGGCGAAGAAGCTCAAGGCGAAGGCTGTCGGTCTGCTGATCGAACACGGCGCAGGTAATGCCGCAAGTTTTGCCGACGCCACTTACAAGGACACCGAAATCGCCGCCGACGCGCGCAGTGTGCTCGGCCGCGCCGACGTGCTACTTACCGTGCAGCCGCCATCGCTGGACGAGATTGCTGCGCTGAAGGAAGGTTCGGTAACGATCGGTTATCTGTCGCCGCATCTCGCGCCCGAGCGCATCAAAGCGTTGCGCGATCGCAAGATCACGAGTTTTGCGATGGAACTGTTGCCGCGCACAACGCGTGCGCAGGCGATGGATGTGCTGTCCTCGCAAGCCGGTGTCGCCGGCTACAAGGCCGTGCTGATTGCCGCGGAGGCCTCGCCGAAATTCTTTCCGATGCTCACGACCGCCGCCGGCACGATCCGGCCGAGCAAGGTGCTGATCATCGGCGCCGGTGTGGCCGGCCTGCAGGCGATCGCCACCGCGCGCCGTCTCGGCGGCCAGGTCGAAGGCTTCGATGTGCGTCCGGAAACGAAGGAGCAGATCCAGTCGCTCGGTGCGAAATACGTCGAACTCGGTGTGAGCGCCGCAGGCACCGGCGGCTACGCGCGCGAGCTGACGCCCGAAGAACGTGCGCAACAGCAGGCCGCATTGGCCGAACACATCAAGGGCGTGGATGTCATCATCACCACGGCGGCGGTTCCCGGCCGCAAGGCGCCGCGCATCATCACCAAGGCGATGGTCGATGGCATGAAACCCGGTGCCGTGATCGTGGACATCGCCGCCGAAACCGGCGGCAACTGCGAAGTCACCGAAGCCGGCAAGACGATCACGACGGCGAACGGCGTGACTGTGATCGGTCCGGTGAATCTGGCTGCGACTACGCCGATCCACGCCAGCGAAATGTACGCGAAGAATTTGTATAACTTTCTCGAATTGAGCATCGCCGAAGGCGGCGTATTGAAGCTGGACTGGGACGACGAGTTGATCGCAAAAACCTGCGTGACCCACGCCGGCCAGATCAAGCATGAGGCGACGAAGGCACTGGTCGAGGGCTCTACCTAGCTCGTCATTCCCGCGCAGGCGGGAATCCAGTTCTTGCATTTGCAGGAAGATCAAGATGGATTCCAGCTTTCGCTGGAATGACGTCAAAAGTAAAGAACGTCGCAATGACGGAGAATTAAAATGATCGACGGCTTTTTGGCACTCTACATCTTCATGCTCGCCGCCTTTACCGGGCACGAGATTATTTCGCGCGTGCCGGTGATCCTGCACACACCGCTGATGTCCGGCTCGAACTTCGTGCACGGCATCGTGCTGGTCGGCGCGATGATTGCGCTCGGCGAGGCGACCACGCCACTGGAGCAGACGATCGGATTCATCGGCGTCTTCCTCGGCGCCGGCAACGCGGCCGGTGGCTATGTCGTCACCGAGCGTATGCTGCAAATGTTCAAGTCCAGCAAGAAACCAGATGCCGCGGCTGGCTCTAATTCTGCAGGGGGCAAGCCATGAACGCCGCCCACCTCGTCGATCTGGGAATTCAGGCGATTTATTTCATCGCCGCTGTGTTGCTGATCATGGGCATCAAGCGCATGTCTTCGCCGGTGACCGCACGCAGCGGCATCCAGTGGGCTGGCGTTGGCGTGCTGGTCGCCGTCATTGTCACCTTTTTTCATCGCGGTCCGCATAACCCATCGGTGCTGATCGAAAACGCCACGCTGATTTTTGTCGCGATTGCGATCAGTACTGCGCTCGCCTGGTACACCGGGCGCAGAGTTGCGATGACCGCGATGCCGCAAATGGTCGCCTTGTACAACGGCATGGGTGGCGGTTCGGCCGCGGCCATCGGCGCCAGTGCCTTGCTCGGTTTTGCCAGCATGGCCGCAGCGCCGCAGTTCGTGCCGGACATGCCGCATGTGAACCAGTCGCAAGTCATCCTCGCCGTGGTCGGCGCCTTGATCGGCTCGATCTCGTTCACCGGTTCGCTGATCGCTTTCGCCAAGTTGCAGGGCTGGATGGACAAGACCTTCCGCTTCAAGGGTCAGCAAGCCGTCAACGGCTTGTGCTTTCTCGCCGCGGCCGCGCTGGGCGCGATGGTCGTGATGCACTTGAGCACACACGCGATCGTGCTGTTCTTCGCCGCCGCCTTGCTGTTCGGCATCCTGATGACGCTGCCGATCGGTGGCGCCGACATGCCGGTGGTGATTTCGCTGTTCAACGCCTTCACTGGCCTCGCGGTTGGTTTCGAGGGTTACGTGCAGCACAATCCGCTGCTGATCATCGCCGGCATCGTGGTCGGTGCCGCCGGCACCCTGCTCACGCGCCTGATGGCCAAGGCGATGAACCGTTCTATCAGCAATGTGCTGTTCTCGAACTTCGGCAGCGGCGGCGGCACTGCGGCGGAGATCAAGGGTTCGCTGAAACCCATTGAGGCCGACGACGCGGCGTCGCTGCTGTATCTGGCCGACAAGATCATCATCGTGCCCGGTTACGGCATGGCCGTAGCCCAGGCCCAGCACAAGATCTGGGAGCTTTCGCAGCAATTGATCAAGCGCGACAAGAGCGTGAAGTTCGCGATCCATCCGGTCGCCGGACGCATGCCCGGCCACATGAACGTGCTGCTCGCCGAAGCCGGTGTGCCCTATGACCTGATCGCCGACATGGACGAGGTCAATCCCGAATTCCCGAATTGCGATGTCGCCATCGTCATCGGCGCCAACGACGTGGTGAACCCGGTCGCCAAGACCGACAAGTCATCGCCGATCTACGGCATGCCGATCCTCGATGTGGCCAAGGCCAAGCAGGTGATCGTGATCAAACGCGGCAAGGGCACGGGTTTTGCCGGCATCGAAAACGCGCTGTTCTACCAGGACAACTGCCGCATGCTTTACGCCGATGGGCAAGAGGCGGCAAACAAGTTGATCGCGGGGTTGAAGGCGATGGATGGGGGCGGGGGGCATTAGTGATTCGGATGATTTTGCGGCATTTCTGATCTATCTACCTGATTAGCGTTAATCAGGAAAAGTGATCGATCGTAGTTGGAGTACCTCGTGAAAAATTCGAAGCGGGCATTGCTCTT
>JANWJJ010000060.1 GCA_025451955.1 Rudaea sp.
CGGAAGAAATCGACATCGACTTCTTTCACATTCACCGACACCACCGGCAATCCGCGCGAATCGCGCGCCGGCAGCACGCTGCCCTGCGAGGCGAATCCGGCGGCCGGTTGCATCGGGCCGGTGTAGATGTCGCGATCCATCGGCGCGCCGAGCGTCTTGCCATCGGCAGCGGCCAGCGTGCCCTTGATGTTCACACGATACGTCGCGTCGGCCTTGACGTAGGGAAAGCGCAGCGTCTTGCCGTCTTCGTCCAGCGCCCAACTGCCGTTGACCACGCCGCCTTTCGCATCCTTCACGTCGACCAGCGTGTCGAACGCCTGCGAGCCGGCGAGGCGATGCGAGAACTCCAGCGCGATCGCGAGTTGTCCCTGGAATTGCTCGGGATGCGCCGAAGTCAATGCGAAAGCCTGCGGTGCCTCGGTTTTCGCGGGCTGGACGGCGACCGGCGCCTTGCCCTGCAGCTGCGGAACCCCGGATTCGGGTTTCTGGCAACCACCCAGTAAAACGGCAAGCGCAACAACGGCTCGCGCGGCATGACGCAACGCATTGGTCGAACGCATCATTGAGGGTCCCCAGGCTGGATGTGCGCGCCAGTATATCCGCCGGATTGTGGCGGCAAAGTGATGAAACGTGGATACGCCGAGACCTGGAAATGACCGAAAGCTACTGTGCGAATCCGCGAATATCGAAACCGTTTCGGAAGACGCCATCGGTGGTGCCGGCGGGCGCGCCTTCGGCGATCCAGTCGTAGATCAGGGCGATCTGCTGCACGGTCAAGCCGCCGGCATAGTTGTCCAGCGGCATGCGCGCGCCAGCGCCGGGGTTGTCACAGTCCATCTTCATGAACAGAAGACTTTGCTCGGGATGGTTCGGCACGACGTAGGCATAGCCCGGATACCAGGGACTTTGCACGTTGATCAGATTGCGGTACGGCGACGGCGAATCGGCGGGGTCGAGATCCAGATCGCCGGTCGGCGCGGTCGTGCCGCCGTTTGTGGTGTGGCAATCCGCGCAGCCATCGCCGTTCCCGCTGTAGTTGGTGAAGATGCCCACGATCGCCGCGCCGAACTGGATGCCGCCAAAGATCGGCGCCACGCCCTGGATGCTGGTGCAACCGCTGGGCGCGGCCGCATGCAGCGCGCCACATGCGCAGGACAGCGCGGTCGTGCAAACCAGCGCAATCGTCGCCGCGGTCTTCACACGAAACCGAGATTGCCCATGCCGAAATTGGCGAGGTTGGGGAAGATCGTCGCCAGGTCCGACGGCGAGGTGATTCCCATCCATTGCGCCAGCGTCGCGGCGTATTGCTCGACGCCAATGCCGGGGATCATCTGCCCGCGCGGGAAATTGTTCGGCGCATTCAGGGCCTGATTCGGGAAACCCGTGATCGGCCCACCGCCATTGCTGTACAACTTGCCGCCCTTGACCGCGCCGCCGAGCACCATCTGCACCGTGCCCCAGCCGTGATCGGAACCCGAGCCGTTGGATTGCAGCGTGCGCGCGAATTCCGACATGGTAAACACGGTCACCTTGTTCTGCGCGTTGACGTCGGTGGGACCCATGCAGGTCCAGAAGTCGTTCAGCGCCTGCGACAGCGTGGTCAGCAGCACGGCGTGATCGTTGGCTCCGCTCATCATGCCCGCATGCAGATCGAAACTGCCCAGCGTCACGAAATAGATCTGCCGCGTGGCGTAGTTCTGCGCCATCGACAGCTTGATCATCTTCGCGACCGTCTGCAGTTGCGCAGCGAGCGAATTGCCGGACGGAAACGCCGTGTTCAGGGTCGTGCCGGCCAGGTTCGTATCGAGCAGGTTGAATAGATCGCGGCTGCGCTGGAAGATTTGCGCGTAACCGCCGGCGAAATCGTTGGCGTACGTTTCGCCGAGCAGGGTTTGCAGCGCCGCGTCGCGCGCATTCGTCGACGCGGAACACGGCGGCGTGTTGCACATGCCGGAAAGGTTGGTCAGCCCGCCCGACGATATCTGGTAGGGAATCGTGGCCACCCCGATTTCATAGCGGTTCGCGCCGGCGATGGAAATGCACGGCGACAACTGCGTATTCGGGTTTCCGGACTTGAGCACGTCGCCGCACTGCCCGCCCCAGCCCAGCGTGACGCCCTGTTCCGCCCAGGCCTGCTGCCATTGATTCGTCTGGTCGGCGTGCGAGAACAATTGCGCCGGATAGTTGGCGGAGCTCGCGTTGTAATCGGCCATCGTGATTGGCTTGACCAGCGATCCGGCGTTGACCACGAAGGCAAGGTGTCCCTGATTGAACAGGCTCGTCATCTCCGGCATGGCCGGATGCAGGAAGTATTGGTTCGTCGCGGAACTTGGATCGTTGCCGTCGACGATTTTCTGCAGCGCAACTTGCGCGCCGGTTGGCTGTGCCAGGCCCAATCCGCCCGGATTGTTCGTCGCATCGTAGACCCCGCTGCGCGAGGCCGCATAGGTGTTGTAGCGCGTGTCGTCGAACGGCACGAGCATGTTCCAGGCGTCGTTGCCGCCGTACAGGTACACGCACACCAGGGCCTGGTACGTCGACGACACGCTGGTACTGGCGAGCGCCGTACCCAGCATGCGCAGTTGAGGCAGCAGCGCGGCGGCGGTGCCGCCGCAGGCGACGCAGCCGAAGTTGCGCAGGAATTCGCGGCGGGAGTTGCGGGAATGGCTCATGGTGTTCTCCTTCAGCGCTGCACGGCGAATTCGGGCGACAGCATGGCAACGTAAATCGCCGACCAGGCTTTCTCCTGCGCAGTCGCGCCGCTCAGGTTCGTCAGCATGTTGGTCAGCGTCGATTGCATCGACGCGGACATGCCGCCATAGAAAAGATCGGCGTTGACGGTAGCGACCATCGCGGCCGGATTCGCTGCGTTCGCGACAAGCGACGACATATCGATCAGCGGTCGATCCGTCGGCGGCGTTGGCATGCCCTGATACGCCTTGGCGGTGAATCCATAGTAGGTGTCGGCGGTGGTGTACGTCGTCGATTCATTAGTTATCTGCAATTCCGGTGAATACAGGCCGTTGTCGGCGAACGTGCCGGGCTGCTGGTAATCGGGCAGGTAGAAATTGAACACGGTCGGCGATTCCAGCGGCGCCTGGCCGAAATTGCCGAGGAAACCGCCATTGCCGATCATCGCGATCTGGCCGTAGGGGTCCGGCGCCGGCGCCTGCGCGTTGAACGCGCGCCACAGCTCGGTCAGGCGCAGTACCGGTTCGCGCAGCTTGCCGTAACCGTCGCAATTCGCGCTGTCGCACGGCGGCGGCGGATTCACTGCTTCCGGGTCGGTCAGAATGGCCTTGATCACGTCGCCAAGATCGTTGCCCGGCGCATCGAACACCGCGGCAATGCGCTGGATGTACGCCGGCGACGGATTGCTCTCGACGAAGCGCTGGATCAACTGGCGCGAGATGAACGGCGCCACGTTCGGGTGCGTGGCGATGATCGCGAGTTCGTCGGTCACATCCTGCGCACAGGTCTGGTTTGCCACGATCGTGGCTCCGCGGAGCACGGTCTTGACCGTGATGTCGTGACGCATCTGGTTGCTGCTCGCCGGGAACAGTTCCGTTCCCCAGCACGCCATCGGATCGTACTCACCGGCAAACGTCAGGCCGCCGCCGTAGAAGCCAGGCGGATTCGTCGGCGCATCGCTCCAGGTGAATCCGGTGAACACCTTGGCCATCTGCGTGATGACGTTCTGGTCATAGGTCGGCACCGGCTGGCCGCCTTGCAGCACGGGCGAGAAGTCCTGATTGCGCTCGATCAGGCCGATGGAAAACAACTGCATCACTTCGCGTGCGTAGTTCTCGTCCGGGCTGGTGGTCTGCACGCCGCCCACGATCGTCGCCTTGACGTTGCGGAACGCGTTCAGATAACGCCCCATGATCGGGTGCCAGGTCACGTTGAACAGCACCTGTGCATACGGCAGGAACGCGGATTCGGCCAGCATGTCCTGGTATTGCGACAGCGGCACCATGTAGTTGTTGCCGATATCGCTGGCCTGGTCGGAAACGACGAAAATCTGGCTCAGTGCGTAGGCCATGCGCTGGCGCAACTGGTCGGGTGCGTAAACCGCCTGCCAGAAAAAGCGGTTCAGCCGGATTGCATTGGTGACCTTCTCGCCCGCATTCACGATCGCCTCGACGGTTGGTTCGCCGATGGTCGCGGGCCTGGACAACTGCTCGTCGATCCACTCGCCGTAACCTTGCGCCATCAGATAGGCGATGTCGGCCTGGGTCGGTCCGAACGTGGCCTGGGTCAGGAAGCGCGCCGCGGCGTTCACGCTCGCCGGCTGGTCGGCCGGGATATCGAAACGCCCCTTGAATACCTGATCATGAACTGTCGCGCCGGCCAGTGGCGCGAACCCCAATGCGAAGACGTACGCGATGGTCTTGCGGGCGGCATGCATGTTTCGACCCTCGTGTCTGCGGCGATGCGATCATGGCGAACGCACCGGCACATGAGAGGTTGACACGCAGAAACCCCGAATTACCTGCTGCGCTCGACATTTCGCGTGCCGGCAGTGCTCGGAATCCTCACATACGCAAAAGTATGCTCCGGTTCCTCCGCGCTGGCGGCCCGCGAACTGTCTTCGCTCGCGACGGAAATTCGAGGGTTTCCGAGCTTACTAATTGCGCCTCGCTCAAATACCCGAGGGCAACAGTCTTACCTGCCGGGCATGCCGCCCGGCGGCAATCCGCCACTGCCCATTCCCTTCATCGCTCCGCCGAGTTGCCGCATCAGGCCCTTGATGCCGCCGGCGGCCATCTTCGACATCATTTTTTCCATCTGCATGTATTGTTTCAGCAAACGGTTGACGTCAGCCGGCTGGGTGCCGGAGCCTCGCGCTACGCGCGCCTTGCGCGAACCGTTGAGCAGATCCGGATGGCGGCGTTCCTTCTTCGTCATCGAATTGATGATCGCCACCATGCGCTGGATTTCCCTGTCGTTGACCTTGGACTTAACCGAATCGGGCAAGGCACCGACGCCCGGCAGTTTATCCATCAGCGAAGCGAGCCCGCCCATGTTCAACATCTGCGATAACTGGTCGCGCATGTCGTTCATGTCGAAGCGCTTGCCCTTCATCACCTTCTCGGCGAGCTTCTGCGCTTTTTCCTTGTCGACGTTGTGTTCGACCTGCTCGACCAGCGACAGCACGTCGCCCATGCCGAGGATGCGCTGCGCGATGCGGTCGGGATAGAACGCATCCAGCCCGTCGGGTTTTTCGGAAACGCCGATGAACTTGATCGGACGTCCGGTGACATAGCGCACCGACAGCGCCGCGCCACCGCGCGCATCGCCGTCGGTCTTGGTCAGCACGACGCCGGTCAGCGGCAACGCTTCAGCAAACGCCTTCGCCGTGTTCGCCGCGTCCTGGCCGGTCATGGCATCGACCACGAACAGGGTTTCGATGGGATTGAGCGCCGCGTGCAGCGCCTTGATTTCGGCCATCATCTGCTGATCGATGGCGAGACGTCCGGCGGTATCGACCAGCAGCACGTCGGCGAAATTCTTTTTTGCCGCATCGACGGCGGATTTGGCGATCGCAACCGGATCCTGCGAGCCTTCGCTCGGATGGAACAGCACCTCGACTTGGTTTGCGAGCAGGCGCAACTGTTCGATCGCGGCCGGACGATACACGTCGCAGCTCACCACCATCACTTTTTTCTTCTTGCGATCCTTGAGGAACTTCGCAAGCTTGGCCACCGTCGTCGTCTTGCCTGCGCCCTGCAAGCCCGCCATCAGCACAATCGCCGGCGGCGCAGCAGCAAGATTCAGGTCGGAATTCGC
>JANWJJ010000061.1 GCA_025451955.1 Rudaea sp.
GGCGCGAGCAACGGGCGCACCGTCTGCGCGTGGCCGGCGATGCCGGTCAGGCCGAACATCGACAGCACCTGGCGCACCGCGAGATAACCGATGAGCAGGCGCGCGAACGTGAAGCGTCGCATGCGCGAAATCCAATTCGCGGCGTGCTCGCGCAAGCCCGCACGTTCAAGCAGGCCGATTGTCGGCAAGGTCAGCAACAGCACCAGCAGGTTGCGGCTGTCGATGAACTTCGCGCCGAGCAGTGTGAGCAAATCCGGCGGTGACATGCCGGACAACAGTCCCGATACGATGGCCGCCACGACAACCACCAGTGCCGGATTGGCGCGCAGCGCGAATCCCGCGACGACAACGGCTACGCCGAGCAACGGCCAGTAGTTCATGTGCGGCAGTATGTCATAGACTAGTGGTGCTACAGGCCATCGAGGGAGATGCAACCATGAAGTACAAAGGCAGTTGTCATTGCGGCAGGATCGCGTTCGAAGTGGATGGCGAGATTACGGGCGCCGTTGCCTGCAACTGCTCGATCTGCCAACGCAAGGGATCGTTATTGTGGTTCGTTCCGCGGTCAGATTTTCGCCTGCTCACCCCGGAAGCCGAAGCCAGTTCTTATACCTTCAACAAGCACGCCATCCGTCATCGGTTCTGCCCGGTTTGCGGCATGAATCCCTACGCCGATGGAACCGACCGCAAAGGCAATGCGATAGCCGCGGTTAATATCCGTTGTCTCGAAGGCATCGACCTGGCAACGATCCCGGTGCAGCACTACGATGGGCGCTCGCTCTGACATGTCTAAATTACTTGTAAGGAGTTTCGCGGTTTCCCTCGACGGCTTCGGCGCCGGGCTGAACCAGAGTCTCGACAATCCGCTCGGTGTGCGCGGGCCCGAATTGATGGAGTGGTTTTTCCACTCGCAATTCTGGAACCGCATGCACGGCAAGGACGGTGGCGAAACCGGCATCGACAACGCCATCGCCGAGCAGGGGTTCGACGGCATCGGCGCGTGGATCATCGGGCGCAACATGTTCGGCCCGGTGCGCGGGCCGTGGCCGGACGAAAGCTGGAAAGGCTGGTGGGGCGACGATCCGCCGTATCACGTACCAGTGTTCGTGCTCACGCACCACGCGCGACCACCATTGACGATGAAGGGCGGCACTACATTTCATTTCGTCGCCGACGGCATCGAGTCGGCGCTCGCGCAGGCGCGCGAGGCCGCGAACGGACGTGACGTGCGCCTCGGCGGCGGCGCGGCCACGGTGCGCGAATACCTGCGCGCACGCCTCATCGACGAACTGCATCTGGCCGTGCGTCCCGTGCTGCTCGGGAGCGGCGAGCCGTTGTATCACGGCATCGATTGGCGCGCGCTCGACTACGAATGCACGAAGAGCGTTGCCGGCGAACGCGCCACGCATGTGTTTTTGCAGAGACGCGGGTGAATCGTTTGCAGTGCGGGTTTGTGGCAGATTGCGCTACGATCCGTATTTGAAGGCGATTTTGAAGTTAAGTTTTCCACGATCTAAGGAATGTGCTGTGACAAGCGAAACTGGATCCGGTGCTGGGGTATTGGTGCAGATCGCTACCGACGTGGTTGGTGCAGTCGCAGGAACCATGCGTCCCTCCACGCCGAAGTGTTTGCCGCCCCCTCGCTTTGGCAAACACGTCGGCTGAGCTCGGGTGTCACGCCCCATCACTTGCCCCAAATCGGGAAACATAACTATGCGAGATAACTACCGGCTCGTTTCAGCTATCGTCTTCGGGGTTGTCGCAATCCTCCAGGCCGTTCGTGTCTTCAACCAATGGCCGGTGCAGATTGGCCCTGTTGCCATTCCCATCTGGTGCTCCTGGGTTGCCGTAGTCGGCGCTGGCGTTTTGTGTATCTGGGCGCTCACGTCGCGCCGCTAGCGGCGTCTTCAAGGCCGACCATGCAAACTGATCCCATCGCAACCTGGCACAGGATCCTCAAGCAGCACGATGTGCAGGGGCTTGATGGTTTGCTGGCAAACGATGCAGTGTTCCATTCGCCCGTGGTTCACCGGCCCCAGGTCGGCAAAGCCATCGCAAAGATGTACCTCGCCGCTGCGTTCAAGGTCTTTGGAAACGAGTCATTCCGCTACGTTCGAGAATTGAAGGCCGATCGAGATGCCATCCTCGAGTTTGAACTCGAGATCGATGGCATCAGCATCAACGGCGTCGACATGATCAAGTGGAACGA
Source organism: Rudaea sp. (assembly GCA_025451955.1). GTDB lineage: Bacteria > Pseudomonadota > Gammaproteobacteria > Xanthomonadales > Rhodanobacteraceae > Rudaea. Next base: position 2,210 of record JANWJJ010000061.1, read on the forward strand.
AGTCGGAGAAATCACCGAGTTCAAGGTGATGTTGCGCCCGCTCAAGGCGGTCAACCTGATCCACGAGAAGATGGCAGCCATGCTGCAGGCTGCGCGCTAGCGTTGCCGCACGAGAAGCCGACCGCTTGTTCGGTCAATGCGCTTGCTGATCCAGCAGTTGTTTCAAATGCGCGTTGCTTTCCAATGCCTGGATCTTCGCGTTGCCGAGCAGGCTCATGTAGTCCCCCTCCTGAATGGCCTTGACGATGGCCGGATCGTTCAGGATGGCCTGGATTTGCGGGTCGGACTGCAGGCTCATGATCGACTGCATGGTCGCGGGATCCTGCGCCAGACGCGACTGCAGTTGCTGAACATTGCGGGTCATGGCGTCGTCGCGCGCCGATGATTTGCCCGGCGATGTGCCCGACGAGCCGGCCGCATTTGAGTCGTCGCCGCCGTACACGATGCGCACGATGTTCGACTGCGCGACATGCACGGTGCCTATGCTTGGCGAAACCACGGTGTACACACCATTTTCAATGCTCCGGATCTCGCCCTTAATGTGGCTGCCGTCCTTGAGCTCGATCGTCGGAGACGCCAGCACGCCGGCGGCGAGGCCGAGCAATGCGGCTGTGAGGCAGGCTTTGATCAACATTTTCATCGGCGCCACCCTTGGAGCATCGTCTGGATAGGCATCCTACTACCACTTGCATTCCGACAATCCATGTTGCACACTGAACCATATGGTTCAGTGTAATCCAACCCATTTCGATGCCTCGTTCGCCGCGCTTTCGGACGGCACTCGGCGCGGCGTTCTGGAACAGCTCGGGCGCGCAGACGCTTCAATCACGGAGCTTGCCGGGAAGTTCGACATGACCCTCACGGGCATGAAGAAGCATGTCGGCATTCTGGAGCAGGCGGGATTCGTTACCACGGAGAAGGTCGGGCGCGTGCGCACCTGCACGCTCGGCTTGCGCCGACTGGAGCAAGAGGCGGCATGGATCGAGGGTTACCACCAGCTCTGGAGCGCACGCTTCGACGAGCTGGACAAGGTTGTCGAGGAACTAAAACGGAAGGAGAAGGCCGGTGGACGCAAGAAGAGAAAATGAGCCAACCCCCATGAAGAACCGTACGAAAGTGGAACGGCAGACCGAACGCGTGATCGTTACGCGAACTTTCAACGCGCCCGCGCGCATCGTATTCGATGCGTGGACCAAGCCCGAGTTGCTCAAGCGCTGGTGGATTCCGAAGTCGATGGGCTTGATCCTGGTTTCCTGCGAGGCGGATGTGCGCGTGGGAGGCACCTATCGCTTCGAGATTGGCCACGAAGGCTCAAAGTCCATGGCGTTCTTCGGCAGGTACACCGAGGTGATACCGAACTCGCGCCTCGTCTGGACCAATGAGGAAAGTGACGTCGGTGTCGTCACCACGGTGATCTTCGAGGAAAAGGATGGCAGGACGCTGCTCGTGATGCAGGAACGCTATCCCTCGAAGGAAGCCTTCGACGCTGCCGGCCCCGGGATGGAGACAGCGATGCCCGAGACGTTCGAGCAACTGGACGAGCTTCTGGTCACCTTGGGTACGGGATCCTGAGTCGCCACTGTGCTGCGCAGGCATCCAGGAAAATAAGCAAACCCGGCAACGCATTCAAGGAATTCGTTCTCGATCAGCTCGCGCGCGTGCCGGCGCTGTCGTCGGCGGCTCCGTGCGCGCAAGCACAGTCGCGCAGGGCAGGCGAAGCCGCGCGGCAGCGCATCGCGCCGCGATATCTAACCCACGGGTTTCGCAACCGTCACGCCCGCAGCGGCCAATCCTTCATGCAGCCGCCGCGCGAACAGCGCGGCGTCGGGGCGGTCGCCATGCACGCAGATTGTGTCCGCGCGCAGGGCAAGCGCGCCGCTGCTGCGGATGTCGACTTTCCCCTGCGCGGCGATTTTTACGGCCTGCGCGACGGCGGCATCGGCGTCTTCGATCACCGCGCCTTGCGTGCCGCGCGGCGTGAGCGAGCCATCGGCTTCGTAGCAGCGGTCGGCGAAGGCTTCGTGCGCCACGCGCAGGCCGAGCGCTTCTCCCGCGCGCGGCAGTTCGCTGCCAGCGAGTCCGACCAGGACGATCTGCGCGTCGAAGTCGCGCACCGCGCGTGCGATGGCGTTGGCAAGCGCGGCGTCTTTCGCGGCCATGTTGTATAGCGCGCCGTGCGGCTTCACGTGCGCGATGCGCATGTCCGCCGCGCGCGCGAAGGCGGCGAGTGCGCCGATCTGATACAGCGTCAGTGCGTAGGCTTCGTCGGGCGGGACTTTCATCGCGCGGCGGCCGAAACCTTGCAGGTCGGGTAGGGAAACATGCGCGCCGATGGCGACGCCGTGCGCCTTCGCCAGAAGTACGGTTTGCCGCATTGTGGAAAAATCCCCGGCGTGGAATCCGCAGGCGATATTCGCCGAGCTGATCCACGGCATCACGCCGGCATCATCGCCCATGCGCCACGCGCCGAAGGATTCGCCCATGTCGCAATTCAGATCGATGTCAGTCACGTAACCGCTCCGCGATGATTCGCGCGACTCGGGCCATCGCCCGTTCGCGTTCAAGATAGCGCGTTTGCGCATCGTCCAGCGAGGTTTCGGCGAAGCGCAACACCTCGCCGGGACGGTGTTGCGCCAGATGCGGCAGATCGACGCCGATGACTTGCGCGATGCGCGGATAGCCGCCGCAGGTCGGGGCCTCGGCCATCAGCACGATAGGATCGCCGCCCGGCGGCAATTGTACGGTGCCGGGCATCACGCCTTCGGATATCAGTTCGAGCGGTTCGCGCAATGCCAGCGCGGGACCATGCAGACGATAGCCGACGCGGTTGGAATCGGCGCCAATGCGAAACTCGGCGGAGAACAGCGCGCGCTGTGAGGCATTGTCCAAATGTGGAGAATGCGACCCGGCAATGACACGGATCGACCGCCTCAGGCCGGAATCGAACCACGGCTGCGGATCGAGCGACCACTTTGTCGCCGCGCACGGCGTAGCGCCGAGTTCGCGCCACAGCGACGGGGCGACGTATCGGCTCGCCGGTTCGGTTGGCAGCGTGTCGCCGGCGATAAGCGCGCGCGCACCGAGTCCGGCGTTGAGGTCACTGCTGCGGCTGCCGAGCACCGGCGCAATGCCTATGCCACCAGCGACGGCCAGATAGCTGCGCGCGCCGCGCCGCACATTTCCGAACGCAAGCTCGCTGCCGGCGCGGATGGCGAGCGGACGCCACATCGGTAGTGCTGCGTCGCCGCAGTGCGCTTCGATGTCTGCGCCGGTTACGGCGACGAGACTGTCGCTATCGAAACGCAGGCGTGGCCCGCGCAAAGTCAGTTCCAGCGTTGCGGCATTTTCCACATTGCCAACAAGTATATTCGCCAGGCGCAACGCGACCGTATCCATCGCGCCGCCGTGGCCGACGCCGAGCGCAGCCTGGCCGCTGCGTCCGCCGTCCTGCACGGTGCTAAGCAGGCCCGGCGCGAGTACGTGAATCGTCACGGCGACAGTTCCGCAAATTCCGCCGCATTGATGGCGCGGAAGCGCACATGTTGGCCTGGTTGCAGCAGTGCCGGTGGATCGCGTACGGAATCGAACAGTACGAGTGGCGTGCGCCCAATGATTTGCCAGCCGCCTGGCGATTCGCGTGGATAGATGCCGGTCTGGGCGCCACCGATGGCCACCGATCCCGTCGGCACGCGTGTGCGTGGATTCGCAAGGCGCGGTGCGTGCAGGGCGGCGTCGAGGCCGAGCAGATACGGAAATCCCGGCGCGAATCCCAGCATGGCCACGCGGTAGTCGCCGGCGCAATGGCGCGCGATCGCCGCGTCTTGCGTGAGCTTCGCGTGCGCGGCAAGCGCGGCGAGATCCGGACCGAAGTCGCCGCCGTAGCGCACGGGGATTTCAATGCCGGTGCGCATGGCCGGCGTCGGTATAAATGCGGCATTATCCACAAGTTTATTTATGTGCAAAGCGATGTGCGCGAACGGCGTGTGCTGTCTGGTTGGATCGGCCCACACCACGGGATCGTACTGCACACAGACGCTGGCGTAGGCGGGTGCGACCTCGCGCACGCCGGGCAGATCGGCCTGCAGCAAGGCCGCGGTCGCTGCCAGCGCGCGCGCATTCACTGCCACGCTGATGCGGTCGCCGAAGCGGATCAGCAGTGCGCAGTCGCCGAGCGGCTCGATCTGCGCCGAACTCATGCGGTTGCTATGCACAAGGCCGCACGCAAGGCATCGAGACGGACGCGCAGTGCGATTTGATCGTAAGCCACACGTTCACCCGCGCCCCAGACCGGCCGCGGCCACGCGGCGTCGGCGGCAAAACGCGCAATCACATGCACATGCAATTGCGCGACGACATTGCCGAGTGCGCCGATGTTGAGTTTGTCGGGTTTTTCCAAGGCACGCAGCGCTCGCGCGCAGCGGTCGATTTCATCGAGCAACCGGTGTTGTTCGTCGCGCGGCAGGTCGATCAGTTCGCGCAGGCCGGCGTGGCGCGGCACCAGGATCAGCCAGGGGAAGCGCGCGTCGTCCATGAGCAACACGCGCGATAACCCCAGATCGCCGACGACGTGCGTATCCGCGCTTAGGCGCGGATCGAGTACGAACGGGGCAGCGTTCGCGGTCACGGCTCAGGCCGCGAGATGACGGTCGAAAAAAGCCAGCGTGCGTTGCAGCGCCAATTTCGCGCTGGCCGCGTCGTAGTGGGTCGGGTCGATGTCGCGGTTGAACGCGTGGCCGCTGGGATAAGTATACGTTTCCATTTGTGGCAAGGCGACGCGATGCTTTTGCACTGCCTCCGGCGGAATCGAAGCATCGTGTTCGCCGAAATGGAAAATGACCGGCGCCTTGGGTTTCTGGTCGAGGAATTGCACGTTGCGCCCGCCGTAATAACTCACCGCCGGAAGGCCCAGACGGATCGCCGACAGCAGCGCCACAGTGCCGCCCCAGCAATAGCCAACTACGCCGACCTTGCCAGCGGACTTGATCGATTCCGCGGCGCTGGCGA
>JANWJJ010000062.1 GCA_025451955.1 Rudaea sp.
CGCGCCGCCGGTCGGACGCTGGGATTTCGCCACCCTGGCCTCGCCGCTGTGTCCGTGGCTGGTGATTCAGGGTGAGGCCGATGAAGTCGTCGACGCGGAAGCCGTCTACGCTTGGGTGGCCGCGCAGCCGGAACCACCGGCCTTGGTACGGATGCCGGAAACCGGCCATTTCTTCCATCGCCGCCTGATGGATCTACGCGGCGCGATCAAGAACGGCGTGCGCACGAACCTGCCGCCGCGCGGACGGCAAGCCCGATCTGGCTGCGCATGACGGCTGAGCCGGCGCCGGCGGATACGCCAAGCATTCTTTACGCGCGCGGCATCGCCCAGCGGCGCTGGCAAGACGATCCGGCACAGCGCGCCGTGCTGGCCGATCTGGACCGCATCCGCGCCGGGCTGATCGCCGCAACCGCTGGCAGTTGGTGGAAAAGTATACAAACGCGCTTGCTGCCAGCTCCGGTACGCGGCATGTATCTGTGGGGCGATGTCGGGCGCGGCAAGACATTTCTGGTCGATCTGTTCTACGAATCGCTGCCGTTCGAGCGCAAGCTGCGCCTGCATTTCCATCGCTTCATGGGTCGTGTGCAGGCGGGATTGACCGCGGCGCAAGGTCGCAGCGATCCGCTGCGCGAGGTCGCCGCCGGTTTCGCCGCGCAAGCGCGCGTGCTGTGCCTGGACGAATTCTTCGTCACCGACATTGGCGATGCGATGATCCTGGCCGGCTTGCTGCGGCATTTGTTCGCGCGCGGCACCACCCTGGTCACGACCTCGAATATCGCGCCGGAAAATCTGTATCGCAACGGCTTGCAACGCGCCAAATTCCTGCCGGCGATCGCGTTGATCGAACGCAACTGCGAGGCGCGGCAATTGTGTGCGCCGCAGGATTACCGCCTGCGCGCGCTGACCCGCAGCGGGGTTTATTTCACCCCGCTTGGCGAATCTTCGGAGCGCGCGCTGGCCGCGTGCTTCGAGCGCATCGCGCCGGGCGCACAGCGCAGCGAACCGGCGATTCGCGTCAATGGCCGCGACATCGCAGTCAAGCGCCGCGCCGAGGGCGTGATCTGGTTCGACTTCGACGCCTTGTGCGAAGGCCCGCGCGCAGTGGCCGACTACATCGAGCTGGCGCGCAGTTTCAACACGGTGCTGATTTCCGGCGTGCCGCAGTTTTCGCCGCAGACCGATGACGCCGCGCGGCGCTTCGTCAATTTGATTGACGAGTTTTACGATCATGGCGTGAATCTGGTGCTGTCCGCCGCCACCGCGGCGACGGAACTGTACGAAGGCGATCGCCTTCGCGCCGAATTCGCGCGCGCCGAAAGCCGCCTGATCGAGATGCAGAGTGTGGAATATCTGGCCGCCGCGCATCGGCATGCGTGATGGATGCCGGCCTTTTCCAGTGGAAGGTAGCCCTACCGCAATCTGACGCAAAAAAATCACTAATTTACAGGATACGGCGGGCGCGGTGGATCGGTTAGGGTATGCGGCATTTATCCTAACTACACGGCCATGGCGATCGATGGCGCGCGTCGGGCTAAAACGGATCGTGTGCGGCGCGCACGGCGTCACGAAAAATCCCTCGCCAATGACCTCCGGCCCATTGCAGGGTTTCTGGCAACCGGTTATTGTTACACCGATCAGTTCACTATATGTCCAGCGGCGTCGTTTCGTGCTGAAGCGATTGGCGTGCGTTGGTATCCTCTTCCGCCTCAGGATTGAGAAAACTCCCATGTCATCGCCGATCTCACGCATTGCGCTTTTCTGTCTGGCCACGACCGCGGCCTTGGCCGGTTGCGGCAAGGCGCCGCAGGCGCCGCATCAAATGCCGCCGGCGGAAGTCGGTGTAATCACCGCGCACGCTACCAGTGTGCCGCTGGTGCAGGAACTGGTCGGCCGGCTGTATCCGACCCGCAGCGCCGATGTCCGCGCGCGCGTGGCCGGAGTGCTGCAAAAGCGCGTGTATACGGAAGGCACCGACGTCAAGCAAGGCCAATTGCTGTTCCAGATCGATCCGGCGCCGTTGCGTGCGGCCTTGAACTCGAAACTGGCGAATCTTGCGGCGGCGCAGGCCACGTATACCAATAACCATGTCGCCGCGGAACGGGCGCGCTCGGTCGGCGCGAAGGGCCTGATTTCCAAGGCTGATATCGACAACGCGAATGCCGCCGAGCGCACCGCGGCGGCGGCCGTCAAGCAGGCGCAGGCCGATGTCGATACCGCGAAAATCAATCTCGGTTACGCCAGCGTTACCGCGCCGATCGACGGCCGTGCGAGTCAGCAACAGGTGACCGAAGGCGCACTGGTCGGCCAGAGCGATGCGACCTTGCTGACCACGATCGACCAGATCGATCCGATTTACGTGTATTTCAGCCAGGCCGTTGACGTGCTCGACCGTTTGCACCGTGCGCAGGCGAGCGGGCATGTCAGTCTGGACGCCTCCAGCAAGGCCAAGGTGGAACTCATCCTCGGCGACGGCAGCGTTTATGCCCAGGCGGGAACGCTCGACTTCTCCGATACCACGGTGGATGCGAAAACGGGCACGGTGGAACTGCGCGGCATTCTGCCCAATCCCGACCACCGCCTGTTGCCGGGCATGTACGTGAATATCCGCCTCACGCTCGGCCAGATCAATCATGCCTGGTTGATTCCGCAAGTGGCGGTGCAGCGCGATGCGGTTGGCGTCTATGTCTTCGCCGTCGGCGCCGATGGCAAGGTGGCGCAGAAGCGGATCACCGCCGATTCGCAGCAGGGCGCTGACTGGATCGTCACCGGCGGACTTGCCGACGGCGACAAGATCGTGGTTTCCGGCGTGCAGAAAGTGCAGCCCGGCGCGCCGGCGAAAGCACTGCCATGGCAACCGGACGGTGCCGCGCCGCCTGCGGCCGCCGCGGCGGCGAAGCACTAGGAATCCTCCGGCCATGTCCAATTTCTTCATCGACCGTCCCATCTTCGCGTGGGTCCTCGCCATCCTGATTTCGCTCGGCGGCCTGATCGCCATTTTCGATCTCGGCGTGGAATCGTATCCGTCGATCGCGCCGCCGCAGGTGGTGGTCAGCGCCAGCTATCCCGGCGCCGACGCGACGACGGTGGAAAAAAGCGTGACCCAGGTGATCGAACAACAACTCACCGGTATCGATCACCTGATGTATTTCAGTTCGACTTCCAGCGACAACGGTGGCGCCAGCGTCACCCTGACGTTCGAGCCGGGAACCGACGCTGACATTGCCGCGGTGCAAACCCAGAACAAGGTCACGCTGGCCACGCCGCGGTTGCCGAGCGAAGTCGTGCAGCAGGGCGTGACGGTGTCGAAGTCCAATCCGGACTTCCTGATGTTCTTCGCACTCAAGTCGGCCGACGGCAGCCTGGATTCGTATCAGCTCAACAATCTGTTGTCGTCGGGCATCCTCGACCAGATCGCGCGCCTGCAGGGTGTGAGTACCACGTTCCAGGTCGGCGCCGAATACGCCATGCGCATCTGGCTGAATCCGGACAAGCTGCACGGCTACGGCCTGTCCGCCGCGGCAGCGCTCGCTGCGGTACGCGCACAGAACGTGCAGGTGGCGGCCGGCGCCGTCGGCGCCGAGCCGACCGTGGCCGGTACAGGCATCACCGCGACGATACGCGCGGAAGGCCGTTTCAGTACGGCAGCGCAATTCGGCGACATTATCCTGCGCACCAACACCGACGGCACCTCGGTGCGACTGAAAGACGTCGCGCGGATCGACCTGGGGCCTGCCAGCTACGGCCAGCGCGCCATGTACAACGGCGTGCCGGTGGCCGGCGCCGGCGTGCAACTGGTCACCGGCGCCAATGCGCTGACCGTGGCGAGCGAGGTCAAAGCCAAGCTTGCCGAGTTGCAATCGAGTTTTCCGCCGGGCGTCGAATGGTTCGTACCCTACGATTCGACCACCTTCGTGCGCGCCTCGATCGAAGAAGTGGTGGAAACGCTGGCGATCGCCGTGGTGCTGGTGTTCCTGGTCATGCTGCTGTTCCTGCAGAATCTGCGCGCCACCCTGGTCGCGACGATGGTGATTCCGGTCGCCCTGCTCGGCGGCTTCCTCTCGATGTGGGCGGTCGGCTTCACCATCAACCAGTTATCCCTGTTCGGCATGGTGCTCGCCATCGGCATCGTCGTCGACGATGCGATCGTGGTGATCGAGAACGTCGAACGCATCATGAGCGAAGAAGGCTTGTCGCCGAAGGACGCCACGCGCAAGGCGATGGGCCAGATTTCCGGCGCCGTGGTCGCCATCGCCCTGGTCTTGATGGCGGTGTTCATTCCGAGCGCGCTGCAATCGGGCAGCGTCGGTGCGATCTATCGCCAGTTTGCGCTGACGATTGCCCTGTCCACCGCATTTTCCGCGTTCCTCGCCCTGGTGTTCACGCCGGCGCTGTGCGCGAGCTTCATCCAGCCGGTGCACGAGGAAAAGAAAAACCGCCTGTTCGTCTGGTTCAACCACAGTTTCGACTGGGCCCGGCGCACCTACACCGGCCATGTGCGCAGCGCCGTGCGTCATGCGCCGGGCTGGATGATCGCGTTCGCCGCCGTGGTCGTGTTGTGCGGCCTGCTGTTTGTGAAACTGCCGTCGAGCTTCGTGCCGGACGAGGATCAAGGTTACGCGCTCGCCATCGTGTCGTTGCCGGCGGGCGCGACCATCGCCCGCACCAATGCGGTGATGGATCAGGTCAGTGACATCATCCGCAAAAATCCCGAAGTCGAGCGCGTGTTCGCGCTGAGCGGTTTCAGTTTCGTCGGCAGCGGCGAGAACGTCGGCATGGCCTTTATCGGCTTCAAGCCGTGGGGCGGACGCGCCAATGTGGCCACGCTGATTCCGCGCCTCCAGGGCCAGCTGTTCGGTGGCGTCAAGGATGCAATGGTGTTCGTCGCCAACCTGCCGACGATCCGCGGCCTGGGCCGCTTCGGCGGCTTCGACCTGTTTCTGCAGGATCGCACCGGCCAGGGCCACGAGGCGCTGATGAACGCGCGCAATATGCTGCTGGGCGAAGCCGCCAAGCATGCCGATACCCTGGTCGGCGTGCGCCCGAACGCGTTGGAAGACGCACCGCAGTTGAAGATGACGGTTGACCGCGTGCAGGCGCAGGCGATGGGCTTGTCGCTCACGGACGTTTATACGGCCATTCAATTGATGCTTGCGCCGGTCTACGCCGACGATTTCAACTTCGGCGGCCGCGTGCTGCGCGTGATCATGCAGGCCGACGCGCCGTTCCGCGCCAGCGTGGATGCGCTGCATCGTTTCTATGTGCCGGGCGCGACACCGACCAATGGCGGCGCCGCGCCGATGATTCCGTTGTCGAACGTGGTGCATACGCAGTGGACGATGGCCTCGCCGAGCCTGTCGCGCTACAACGGTTACGAGGCGATCGACATCGTCGGCAGCCAGGCGGCGGGCAAGAGCACCGGCCAGGCGATGGACTTGATGCGCGAGATCATCACCAAGGACTTGCCGCACGGATTCGGTTTCGAATGGACCGGGCAGTCACTGCAGGAAATCCTGTCTGGCGAACAGGCGCCGATGCTGTTCGGACTGTCGGTGCTGGTCGTTTTTCTGTGCCTGGCCGCGCTGTACGAAAGCTGGTCGATCCCGATCGCGGTGTTGCTGGTGGTGCCGCTCGGCCTGACCGGCGCCCTGCTCGCGACCTGGGCGCGGGGCCTGTCCAACGACGTGTTCCTCAAGGTCGGCCTGCTTACCATCATCGGGCTGGCCGCCAAGAACGCTATCCTGATCGTCGAATTCGCGGTCCAGGAACAACGCCGCGGACGACCGCTCGGCGTGGCCGTGGTCGATGCCGCGCGTTTGCGCCTGCGCCCGATCCTGATGACCTCGTTCGCCTTCATCCTCGGCGTGATGCCGCTGGTGATTTCCACCGGCGCCGGCGCCAACGCGCGCCACGCCATCGGCACCGGCGTGGTTGGCGGCATGCTGTTCGCCACCTTCCTCGGTGTGCTGCTGATTCCGGTATTCTTCGTCAGCATGCGCCGCCTGCTCGGCGACAAACTCGAATCGGCGGAAGAAACGCTGCGCGAGACGCAAGACGAGCATAGCCACGGTTGAAGCCGACGTGGCCACTGAAATGCCGGCATCACTTCAGCTGCTGCCGGCAAACGCGCGACCCTTTGCCCGCTCCTGTCATTCAAAGCCGTTGGCGAAGATGCGGTCGAGATCGATGAGGCCAACTTCAAAGGCGCCCATGTCGCATATGGCCGTGCCATTCTGGTCGCCGTCGTAGGGCCGCACCACGCCGCGTTGGTCGGTGGTTTCGCAGGTCGCGTTGTTGCCTTTGTCGATGGCTGGCGAGCCGGGCAGCAGGGCAAGCGTCCGGGTTGGCCCGCCGTTGTACGCAAGCGGGCCGAGCTTGGGGTCCTGACCCAAGATGTTGTTCGCTCCGCTGAACGTACCGCCGCTCGAACTGAAGGCGTAGCTGCCCTTGATCAGGGTGTTGTTGGCGACGACGTTGCTGGAAATCGAGCTTTGGGTGCCGCCAAAAAACTCTGCACCGCTGGGCGCAGAATTGTTCGCAATAATGCTGTCGGTCAGCGTGGCATTCGACTTGAACAACAAGAAGCCGCCGCCTTCGGAACCGGCGCTATTGCCGCTGATCGTGCTGTTGATGACGGTGAGGCCGGTGAGGCCGCTATTGTTCATGCGTCCGTAAAGCCCGCCACCGAATCCGCCCACGCTATTGCCGCTGATCGTGCTGTCGACAAGCGAGATGACGGAGTAATTCGAGGAAAACCCGCCGCCAAGGCTGCCGGCGCTATTGCCGCTGATCGTGCTGTGGGTGATGTTCAGGTTTCCCGTGTTCTTGTAGAACCCGCCGCCGAACGAATTCGCGTGACTGTCCTGAATGGTGACGTCGCTCAAGGTCAAGTTGCCGTAGTCGGCGAAACTCAACGCACCGCCATTGCTGGTGGTGTTGCCGTTGGTCAGGGTGATGCCGGAAAGCGTCAAGGTAGTGCCAAGACCAGTCCTCAAAATGCCGCCATCCTGGCTGCTGGCGACATCGCCACCGGATACAGCAAGCTGATTCGCCCCGGGACCCTGGATGGTGAGGCTGCCCGTAATGGCGATATGGCCCTTGTTCGCGATGTCCAGGACGATCGTGTCCCCGGACAGCGTCGATGCGAACGTGATGGTATCGGCACCGGCGTTGGCGTTGGCAGCGGCAACGGCATCCCGCAGCGTGCAGGTGGTGTTGCAGGTGCCATTGCCCGAGTCGCCGGCGGAGGTGACAGTGTACGTGGCGGCGTGAGCCAACCCGGGCGTGGCGGCCACGCCCAGCGCGGCCGTCAAAGCCAAGGCCAGCGGTGCGCGCAATGGTGTCCGTGCGTGTAGCGAATGCGAACAGGCGGTGTTCATGATCGACCTCTCGAAACTTGGGCGAAAGCAGGCGTCAAATCCGTGGCCTGTAGCTGCAAAAGCGTAAAAACGCGGCAAGCCCTATCACGCGGATGCGATGGCTTGCGGCGTCGCCGGAGCGAAAAAGTAATAGAGGGCGCAGGCAATCGAACATTGGCGCGCAATCCAGGTATGCGTGGGGTGGTGCGACAATTCGCCCGATGGCGTGCGGAACAATTACAATAGCGTGCCTACGCGACGGCTTTCATACCTGGAGCAAGCATGACCGCATTCACGCCCACGCCACCATCCGGCGGCGAGAAGATCAGCATCGCCAATGGCCGGCTCGCGGTGCCGAACAATCCGATCGTGCCTTTCATCGAAGGCGATGGCACCGGCCCGGATATCTGGCGCGCCGCGGTGCGCGTATTCGACGCGGCCGTGGAAAAAGTATACAAAGGCCAGCGCCGGATCTACTGGATGGAAGTCCTCGCCGGCGAAAAAGCCTTCAACCAGACTGGCAACTGGCTGCCGGATTCCACCGTCGACGCTTGCCGCGAGTATCTGGTGTCGATCAAGGGCCCGCTGACTACGCCGATCGGCGGCGGTATCCGCTCGCTCAACGTCGCGCTGCGCCAGATGCTGGATCTGTATGTCTGCCTGCGTCCGGTGCGCTGGTTCAAGGGCGTGCCTTCGCCGGTGCGGCATCCGGAAAAAGTGGACATGGTGATCTTCCGCGAGAACACCGAGGACATCTATGCCGGCATCGAATACGCTGCCGGCAGCGAAGCCGCGCAGAAGCTGCTGGACTTCATCGCCCAGAACGATCCGAAATCGTTCGAGAAGATCCGCTTTGGCACGCAGGCGAAATCCGCGGCGTGGCAAAAGCAGCTCGAAACCGTCGGCGCGCCGCACCGCGAAGTCGACGTGCAAGTTGGCATTGGCATCAAGCCGGTGAGCTATCTCGGCACCGAACGTCTGGTGCACAGCGCGATCAGTTATGCGATCGCCAACAAACGCAAATCGGTGACGATTGTCCACAAGGGCAACATCATGAAATTCACCGAAGGCGCGTTCCGCAACTGGGGTTACGAAGCCGCCGAAAAATCCTTCGCCGGCAAGGTCTACACTTGGGAGCAATGGGAAAAGACCAAGGCCGCGAGCGGCGAGACCGCGGCGAACGCCGAGCAGAAAGCGGAGTTGGCCAAGGGCAAGGTGCTGATCAAGGATTCGATCGCCGACATCACCCTGCAACAGGTGCTGACGCGTCCCGACGAGTTCGATGTGATCGCCACGCTGAACTTGAACGGAGATTATCTGTCCGATGCACTGGCAGCGCAGGTTGGCGGCATCGGCATCGCGCCCGGCGGCAATATCAACTATCTCACCGGTCACGCCGTGTTCGAGGCCACTCACGGCACCGCGCCGAAGTACGCGAATCTGGACAAGGTCAATCCTGGGTCGGTGGTGTTGTCGGGCGAGATGATGTTGCGCTACATGGGCTGGGACGAGGCCGCCGACGCGATCGTTGCCGCGATGGACAAGGCGATTGCGAACAAGCACGTGACTTACGATTTCGCCCGGCTGATGGACGGCGCCACCGAGGTCAAGTGCTCGCAGTTTGCGGACGAACTGATCAAGGGGCTGTGATCCCGGCAGTGCCGGATCGACGCGTGCCAGCCTACGTGGCACGCCAACGAGGAGACATCAATGAATAAATATACTATTCCACTTTGCATGATCCTGGCGCTGTCTGCGTGCAGCCAGGAATCCGCCCCGCCGCCGGTCGCCCAGGCGCCTGCACCTGCGGATCAACCCACCAATCCGCCGCCACCGATGAGCGCTGAACAGGCGTTCGCGGCAAAGATCGACACGGTTCTGGCCGGCGCTTGGCGCGAATCCACTAATAAGGCGCGCGACCAATACCGGCATCCGAAGCAGACCCTGGAATTCTTCGGTCTCAAGTCCGGCATGAGCCTGATCGAAATCACTCCCGGCGGCGGTTGGTACGCGGAAGTGCTCGCGCCGCTGATGCAGGGCGACGGCAGCTATACCGCCGCGATCAC
>JANWJJ010000063.1 GCA_025451955.1 Rudaea sp.
AATGCGCGCCCTTGAGCGCGGATTCGGCGAACAGGATGCCGTTGTTGGCGACGATCCCGACCGGATAGCCGTAAATATGGCTGAATCCGCAAATCAGTGTTTTGCCATAGCGCGCCTTGAATTCCTGCAGTTCCGAACCATCGACAACGCGCGCGATGATTTCGCGGATATCGAACGGCCGGCGCGTGTCGGCAGGCACGATGCCGTAGATATCCGCCGCCGGATAACGCGGTTCCTGCGGCTCGCGGATCGCCAGCGCCATCGACTTGCGTCGATTCAGATTGGCGACGATGTCGCGCGCGATCGCGAGCGCGTGCGCATCGTTTTCGGCGAAGTGATCGGCTACGCCGGAAATCGACGTGTGCACGTCAGCGCCGCCCAGCGACTCGGCATCGACGACTTCGCCGGTTGCTGCCTTCACCAGCGGCGGGCCGCCGAGGAAGATCGTGCCTTGTTCCCTGACGATCACGGTTTCGTCGCTCATCGCCGGAACGTAGGCACCGCCGGCCGTGCACGAACCCATGACCACGGCAATCTGCGGAATATTCAGCGCGCTCAATCGCGCCTGGTTGTAGAAAATGCGCCCAAAATGTTCCTTGTCCGGAAACACTTCGTCCTGCAACGGCAGGAACGCGCCGCCCGAATCGACCAGATAAATGCACGGCAGGCAATTCTCCAGGGCGATTTCCTGAGCGCGCAGGTGTTTTTTCACGGTGATCGGAAAATACGTGCCGCCTTTCACGGTCGCGTCGTTGGCGAGGACGACGACTTCGATTCCGTGCACGCGACCGATGCCGGCGATCAGACCGGCGCAGGGCGCGGCATTGTCGTACATGCCATGCGCGGCCAGCGGCGAGAATTCAAGGAACGGTGAGCCGGAATCGAGCATGGCGCGGATGCGCTCGCGCGGCAACAGCTTGCCGCGATCGGTGTGTTTGGCGCGCGCCTTGTCGCCGCCGCCAAGTGCAGTCAGCGTCAATTGATTTTTCAAATCCTCAACGACATTGCGAAGTTGCGTGGCGTTGGCCTGGAATTCCGGCGAGCGGGGATCGATCTGGGATTCGATAACGGGCATGGTGCATTCATCCGTGGGGATGACGGAATGAAAACATACGAGTCCGCCAAGCGCCAGCACCGATATGCGCCGGCGTGATGGAAGAACGCGCTGAAGAAATGGGGATGACAAAAACCAAACCGGCCGCACAAGGCGGCCGGTCGGCGAATCCTGGTGTTGCGTCGGCTATCAGTGACCGTCGCCGTCCTTCTTCGGCTCGGCGGCCGGTTCTGCCGGCTTGACGGCTGCCTTGACGTCCTGCACGCCCTGATTGGCGGTGGCGGCGGTATCCTGCGCACCGGCGGCGGCAGCCTGACCGGACGTTGCGGCCTGCTGTGCCGAAGCGGCGGCGCCGCTCATGTCACCGGCCTTGGCCTGTTGCGCTGCCTGCGTGGCAGCGGCGGCGGTTGCCTGCGCGGCCTGCGCAGTCTGTTCCGCCTTGGCCTTGGTTGCGGCGGCGGCGGCCTGCGCCTTGGCGGCCGCTTCCTGCGCGGCTTGCTGCGCATTGTCGCCACATGCACCGAGAGTCAGTGCCAGAGCTGCTGCGATGAAAACATGTTTGATCTGCATGGAAGTCGTCTCCCGAAGTCCTTGGTTGAAAAATAGGTACGAACGTGTGCGTCAGGCGCTTAATTGCCAATCAGCGCGACCACGTGTACAGCTTACACCAACTCGATGGCCAGCGCTGTGGCCTCGCCGCCGCCGATGCACAGCGATGCTATGCCACGCTTGCCGCCACGTGCCTTCAGGGCATGGATCAGGGTCACAACCAGACGCGCACCGGAGGCGCCGATCGGATGACCGAGCGCGCACGCACCGCCATTGACGTTGAGCCTGGCATGGGCAATGCCGAGATCGCGCATTGGCGCCATCGCGACCACGGCAAAGGCTTCGTTGACCTCGAACAGATCCACGTCGGCCACTTTCCAGCCGGTTTGTTTCAGCAGTTTTTCCATCGCCGCAACCGGTGCGGTGGTGAACCAGGCCGGTTCCTGCGACTGCGTGGCATGGCCGACGATGCGTGCCAGCGGTTTGAGACCACGCTTGTTGGCTTCGTCCTCGCTCATCAGCACGGTCGCCGCAGCACCATCGGAAATGCTCGACGAACTCGCCGCCGTCACCGTGCCGTCCTTGCGGAAGGCAGGCTTGAGCGTCGGAATCTTGGCGATGTCGGACTTGCCCGGCTGTTCGTCGGTAGCATGTTCGACATCGCCTTTGCGTCCGGCGACCTTGACCGGCACGATTTCGGCCGCGAATGCACCCGAGGCGATCGCTGCCTGCGCGCGCTTGACCGACTCGATCGTGTAAGCGTCCTGTTCCTCGCGGGTAAATTTATACTTGTCGGCGGTGGCTTCGGCGAACACGCCCATCGATTGACCATCGTAAGGATTGGTCAATCCGTCCCAGGCCATGTGATCGACGAGTTTCGCATCACCGTAACGCAGGCCAGTGCGCGCGGCGACCATATGCGGCGCATTCGTCATTGATTCCATGCCGCCGGCGACGATGATGCTGGCCGATCCGGCCTTGATCAGATCATGGCCGAGCATGATCGCCTTCATGCCCGAACCGCAGACCTTGTTGATCGTCGTGCAGCCGGCTGACTTCGGCAGTCCGGCGGCAAGCGATGCCTGGCGCGCGGGTGCCTGGCCGAGATTGGCCGGCAACACGCAGCCCATGATCACTTCGGAGACATCCTCCGCAGCGACGCCGGATTGCTCCAGCGCGGCCTTGATCGCCGTCGCGCCGAGCGTGGTGGTCGGCACGCCGGTGAACTGGCCGAGCATGGAACCGATCGCGGTGCGCTTGGCGCCGACGATGACGATGGCTGAAGACATGGAATTCTCCGGTGATGTTGACGGCGCAGTCGCGCGCAAGAATGCGGATTATCGCGCCTCTGGCATGGCCTCAGCAAATGCCGCAGCGCTTGTCACCGCCGCGCCGCGCGCGTAGCCTCACCAACATGTGGGGCAGGGGCCGCCAACTTTTTGCGTTCAGCGCATGCCTGATGGCGCTGTGGCTGTGCGTCGGTACGCAGGCTGCCAGTGTGCCGGGCGTGCAGAACGTGCGCTTTCGCAACTACAGCACGTCGGAAGGGTTGTCGCAGGCAACCGCAATGACGCTGGCGCAAGGTACAAGCGGTTTCCTCTGGGTCGGTACGCAAGACGGCCTGGATCGTTTCGATGGCTACGAGTTCAAAGTATACAAACACAATCGCGGCGATCCGTGGTCGCTGTCCGATAACGCGATAATGGCGATGGCCGCCGATGCCGATGGCGTGCTCTGGATCGGCACCCAGGCCGGCGGTCTGGATCGCTACGATCCGGTGCTGGATCGCTTTGTCCATTACGCGGCCGACCCGGCGCGACCGGATGCACTGGGTTCGGATCATGTAACGGCGCTGCTGCTCGATCATCGCGGGCGCTTGTGGGTGTCGACCACCGGATCCAAGTTGCAGTGGCTCGATCCCGGTACGCAGCGCTTCCGGGATACGCCACTGGGCATGCGCCCGGAACTCGGCAATGTGCGTGCCTTGCTGGAGCGGGCCGATGGATCGGTATTGATCGGCACGCGTGATGGCTTGTGGCAGTGCGACAGTGACGCGCTGGACATGCACGAGTTGCGCTTCGATCCGCTGCATGCCCTCGATGTGCAGGCATTGGCGTTGTCCAAGAGCGGCGAATTCTGGGTATCGACGACGAATGACGGCCTGGTCGGTTTTTCCGCGGCAGGCGCTCCGCTTGCGCATTATTCGCGCAACGCCGATGCCGCGCACGCCTTGCCCGACGATGCGGTGCGTGGTTTGCAGTTCGATCACGACCAACGCTTGTGGGTTGCCACCAAGGACCATGGCCTGTTGCGTCTGGATGCCGCGGGTGGCGGCATTGCCGTATTCAGCCATGATCCGGCGCAGCCTCAGAGCATCGCTGACAACCGCGTGCAGAGCGTGCTCATCGATCGCGATGGGTTGATCTGGGCAGGTACCTGGAACAACGGGCTGAGCATGCACGATCCGCGCACCGAGGCCTTTGCCGTTGTCGAGCCGGTAGCCGGCGATCCACGCACGCTGCCGGCACGGCCCGTGGCTGCGCTTTATGTGGATCATGATCAGACGCTCTGGCTCGGCGTGACCGAGGGCGGCGGCCTGGTGCATTTCGATCCGGCGGCCGGCGTGGTTGCGCACTATCCACAAGATACGGCCGTGCCCGCCGGCCTGCCGCACAATGTCATCGAGAACATCAAACGTACCCGCGATGGCAGTCTGTGGGTGGCAACGGATGGCGGCGGCCTGAGTCGATTGCCACCCGGAGCGTCGAGCTTCGTACGCTATCGCCACGACGCCAACGATCCCGATAGTCTGGCCAGCGATCATGTGCTATTCCTGATGCAGGATCGCGCCGGCACGCTGTGGATCGGCACTCTCGACGCCGGCCTGGACGAATTGTGCGAAGACTGCACGAAGTTCCGCCACCACACGCACGACCCCGCGCGTGCCGACAGCCTTGGTGGCGACACCGTTGACACCTTGCTGGAAGCCCGTGGCGGCGAGATCTGGGTGGCGCTGCGTCCCGGCGGTCTGGATCGTTACGATCGCGTGCATGATCGCTTCGAACATTTTCGCGCACGTGCCGATGACCCGCTTTCGCTGAGCAACGACACCGTCACCAGCTTGATGCAGGATCATCTCGGCGGGCTGTGGATCGGAACCCAGGGCGGCGGAGTGAATCATGTGTCGGCGGCGAATCTGGCCAAGCCACGGTTCAAGACGGTTTCCAGCGCCAACGGACTGGCTGCAGATGCGATCGGTGGCATCGTCGAAGACGCTGCCGGAATGCTGTGGATCAGCACCACCGTCGGCATCAGCCGCTACGATCGGACGACGGCGCATGTGGTCAATTTCGGCGCGCACGAAGGCGCGCTGGCACGGGGCTATTTCATCAATGCGTATGGACAATTGGCCGATGGTCGCATCGCCTTCGGTGGTTTGAGCGGAGTCACGATCTTTAACCCCGCCACGGTGAAATATCCGTCGTCGCCGGTGCCTATCGTGACCGATGTCTTGCTGAACAATCAGCCGGTCGGATTGCGTTGGCGCGATCCGCATTCGCCGTTGCACGCTTCACCGTGGACTTCCGGCGGCAACGTGGTGCTGACTCACGATCAGGGCAATGTCAGTTTTGAATTCAGTGCTCTGGGTTACGGCGATCCGGAATCGATCGAGTATTCATACAGGCTCGATGCGCACGATCAGCAATGGATAGACACCGGCGCGGAACGCCGTTTCGCCACCTATACGGACTTGCCACCGGGCGATTATCGATTGCGTGTGCGCGCGCGCCGGGATGGCGACGCCTGGGGTAGTCGCGAGGCTAGTCTCGATGTCCGCGTGAAGCCGGCGCCCTGGGCATCGCCGCTGGCATTGCTGGCCTATGTGCTGATCACACTGGCGCTGGCGGCGATCATCGGCTGGCGCATGCGCGTGAACTGGCGGCGTCAGGCGGCGACGCAGGAAGCCATTCGCACCAGCGAGGAGCGGCTCAAGTTTGCGCTCTGGGGCAGCGGTGGCGAACTGTGGGATGTCGATTTGCGCGATGGCGCGATCCTGCGCGAGAACCGGCTTGAACACCTTGCAGCCAGCCGTGCAGCCGCGGTACAAACCGTCGCGGAATATCGGCCCTTTGTGCATGCCGACGATCTGCACGAATTCGAGCGCGCGCTGAAGGAGCACTTGAAAGGGCAACGCGATTTTCTCGAGATCGGTTATCGCAGCCAGGACATCAATGGCGAATGGCGCTGGCTGCTTACGCGCGGTCGCGTGGTCGAGCGCGATAACGAAGGCCGCGCGCAGCGGCTGGTAGGCACCACTCAGGATATTACCGTGCTCAAGCGTGCGGAAGAGTCGTTGCGCAAGCTCAACGAAGAACTCGAGTCGCGCGTGGATGCGCGCACGGCGGATCTGCGCAAAGCCAATGCCGAGTTGCGCCGCACCCTGGAGCAACTTACCCAGACGCAGCGGCAGCTGCTCGAATCCGAAAAGATGGCCGCGCTCGGTGGTCTGGTTGCCGGCATAGCCCACGAGATCAATACGCCGCTTGGTGTCACAGTGACGGCAGCCTCGCACTTGCAGGAAGAATCCGCCCGCATCGGGCGACTGGCGGCGGCGAACGAACTCAATGCCGCCGAGCTCGATCAATTTCACGCTACCGCGCACCAGAGTGCGGAAATCATTTTGCGCAATCTCGATCGTGCGGATCGCCTGATCAAGAGCTTCAAGCTCATCGCCGTCGATCAGACCGCGGAGGAAATGCGCGAGATCGAACTCGGCGCTTATCTCAACGAGATCATGGTTTCACTCGGCCCGGTATTGAAGAAAAGTTCACACCAGGTGCGCATTGAGTGTCCCGAGCCGTTGTTGCTCAATACGTATCCGGGCGCGCTGTACCAGATTGTCAGCAACTTGCTGGTGAACTCTCTGACGCATGCTTTCGCGCCCGGGCAAGTCGGCGAAATCACGATCAGTGTGCAGCGTGCCGGCAAGCTCGTCATGCTGCACTATCACGATAACGGCCATGGCATGGATGAAGCCGTGCGTGCGCAGATTTTCGAGCCGTTCTTCACCACCCGCCGCGGCCAGGGCGGATCTGGGCTGGGCTTGCACGTGGTCTACAATCTGGTGACGCAATTGCTCAAGGGCAGCATTCGCGTTGAAAGCGCTCCGGGCGATGGCGCCTTGTTCGAGATTTTTCTGCCGGCGAATCTGACCAGCACAGGCTAAGCGGCGCGCTTTTCAGTCCGGCAACTGTGCGCGCACCGCTTGCACCCGTTCCCAATGCTCGAACATCAACTCGACCAGGCGCGGCTCGAACTTGATGCCGTTCTGCTGGACGATGAAGGCACGGATATCGTCGATCGGCCAGGGTTCCTTGTAGCAGCGTCGGCTGCCGAGCGCATCGAAGACATCCGCCAGCATGGTGATGCGGCCGCCGATCGGTATGGCCTCGCCGCTCAATCCGCGCGGGTAGCCGCTGCCGTCCCAGTTCTCGTGGTGTGCGCGGGCGATTTCGGCGGCAAGCTTGAACAGCGGCCGTTTGGAACCGGACAACAACTTCGCGCCGAGTTCCGCGTGCGTGCGCATGATCGCGGTTTCCTCCGGCGTGTGCGGACCGGGCTTGTTCAGGATCGCATCCGGAATGCCGATCTTGCCGATATCGTGTAACGGCGAGGCCAACCGCAGTGCCGACGTCGCGGTCTCGTTCATGCCATAGAGTTGACCGAGCAATTCGGCAATCAGGCCCACACGTTTGACATGGTTGGCGGTTTCATACGAGCGCGTTTCCGAGGCGCCGGCGAGCAGGTGGATCATTTCCATCTGGCTGTCGAGCAATTCGCGGCTCAGGTGCAGGTTCTCGTAGGCAATCGACACGTTGGAACAGAACACCTCAACGAGCTGTTGATCCATCAGGCTCGGCTGCCAGTGCTCGCCGACGTAAAACAGGCTTTCGGCCGCGCGGCTGTCGTTGAAGTACAGCACGTAGTGGTCGTTGCCGAATACGTTACGTTTGGTGACGAATGCTTCACGCAACGACGTCACGATGTGTCGCGGCAGTTTTTCGTCGGCGTTGCGGTTCACCAGGTTGCGGAATTCACCGGTGGCGGCGGCGATCTGGAAATGCTCCGGCGGTTCGTTGCCGGGGTTGGCAACCTTGCAATACAGCGCGCCGCGCTCGATTCCGATCAGTTCGGTCAGCTGCTCCAGCACAGCAGAAGCGAAGTGCTGCGAATGTTCCTGGGAAAAAATATAGGCCGACGCATTGACGATTTTTTCAAGGCCACGCCGATTGGCTTCGATCGTGCGCATGTCGCGATAGCTGCGCAAGGCCGCAAACATCGTAGTGGCGAGCTTCTGCGCGGTGAGCTCGGTTTTTTCCTTGTAATCGTTGATGTCGTAATTGGCGATCACTTGCTGCTCGGGCGCCTGCCCAGGCTGGCCGGTACGCAACACGATGCGCACGAACTGGTTGCCGAGGCGTTCGCGCACGGTGCGCACCAGGTCGAGTCCGGCACGATCGGTTTCCATGACGACATCGAGCAGCATCACCGCGACGTCAGGGTTCTCACGCAGAATCGCTTCGGCCTGAGCGGCGTTGTGGGCGTTGAGGAAGCGCAGGGGACGATCGGCGAAACGGAAATTGCCGAGTACAAGCCGGGTGACCGCATGCACTTCGGGCTCGTCGTCGACGATTAGCACGATCCACGGAGGCACGCGCGGAGCTTCCGTGATTTGCCGTGCACTTTTGGCCAGCGCGTTCATGATCCACCCCCTTGTGTGGATGCGCCGAGTGTAGCGCAGATTGCCCACGGCTTGGCAAGCGCAATGTCGTATGTCGGCAAATGCTCGCCGTCTAGCGGTTTGCCGGGGCGCTGGGCCGTATCAGCTCGGGCAGTGACGCCGAAGAATCCTGCCGCGCAAGGCCGCGTTATGCCTCACCACTTGCCGTGGAAAAGCTCTCTGCCGATCAGCATGCGGCGGATTTCGTTGGTGCCGGCGCCGATTTCATAGAGTTTGGCATCGCGCAGAATGCGTCCGGTGGGGTATTCGTTGATGTAGCCGTTGCCACCCAGGCACTGGATTGCTTCGAGCGCGACCTGCACCGCGCCGGTGGAGGCGTGCAGCAGGCACGAGGCCGGATCGATCCGCGATTTGTGGCCACGATCGTAATCCTGCGCGACCATGTAGCCGTAAGCGCGCGCGGATTGCAGGCAAGTATACATATCCGCAATTTTCGCCTGCATGATGCCGAACGTGCCGATCGGCGTGTTGAATTGCTTGCGTTCGCGCACGTAGGGTAGAGCGACATCGAGCGCCGCTTGCATTAGCCCGAGCGGGCCGCCGGTCAGCACCAGACGTTCGGTGTCCAGTCCGCTCATCAGCACGCGCACGCCTTCATCGACTTCGCCGATGCGGTTGGCGTCGGGAATCTCGCAGTTGTCGAACACCAGTTCGCAGGTGTTCGAGCCGCGCATACCGAGCTTGTCGAGCTTCTGCGCGGTCGAAAATCCTTTCATGCCTTTTTCGACAATGAACGCCGTCATGCAGCGCGAGCCGGCCGGGCGATGTGCCGTGCGCATATAGACGAGCACAACGTCGGCATCGGGTCCATTGGTGATCCACATCTTGGAACCGTTGGCGATCCAGACGTCGCCGCGGCGTTCGGCACGGCAAGTCATCGAGCCGACCACGTCGGAGCCGGCGCCGGGTTCGCTCATCGCCAGTGCGCCGACGAATTCTCCGCTACAAAGTTTCGGCAGGTATTTTTTCTTCTGCGCGTCGCTGGCGTTGTGGTTGATGTTCTGCACGCACAGATTCGAGTGCGCGCCGTAGGACAATCCCACCGAACCGGAGGCGCGCGAAATTTCTTCCATCGCCACCAGATGCGCCAGGAAACCCATGCCCGAGCCGCCCAATTGCTCGGATACGGTAACGCCGAGCAGGCCCATCTCGCCGAACTTGCGCCACAGATCGGACGGAAACACGTTGTCGTGATCGATGGCCGCGGCGCGCGGCGCAATTTCCTTGTCCGCGAACGCGCGTACGCTTTCGCGCAGCAGATCCAATTCTTCGCCGAGCGGGAACGCGCGCATCGTCAATGTCCGCGCATGCGTCCGAGGAAACGCGGGCCGTTGTTGCCCATGTGCGGCAGCTTGATCTTGCCGATGGCGGCGATGCGCTCTTCCGCCATGCGGTCGGCGGCCTTGTACGTAGGAATGCTGTCGCGCTTGGCGATCTGGAAAATGCGGCCGACATTGTGGTGGATGGTGCGCATCATGCGCATCGCGCGTTCGCGATTGTAGCCGTCGATTTCCAGCGAAACGTTCATCACGCCGCCGGCGTTCACGGCGTAGTCGGGCGCGTACAGGATTCCGCGCTTTTCGACCTCGTCGCCGATCGCATCGGTGGCAAGCTGATTGTTCGCAGCGCCGCAGATGATCTTGCATTTCAGGCGCGGAAGAGTTTTTTCGTTGACGGTACCGCCGAGTGCGCAGGGGCTGTAGACGTCGGCGTCGACGTCGTAGATTTCATCCAGCCCGACCGCCGTGCAGCCGTATTCACTGACTGCGCGCTGCACCAAGTCCTTGTTGATATCGGTGACGAACACCTTGGCGTTGTTTTCGCGCAGCAGCTTGATGAATTCCATGCCGACATGGCCAGCGCCTTGCACCGCATAGGTATATTTGCCGACCTCTTCATTGCCGAATTTCGCGTCCAGTGCAGCCATCAGACCTTGCAGCGTGCCATAGGCGGTGAATGGCGAAGGATCGCCCGAACCGCCATGAACCTGATGCACGCCGGTGACGAATTCGGTTTCGCGGAATACATGTTCCATGTCGTTGACGTCGATGCCCACGTCTTCGGCCGTGATATAGCGGCCGTTGAGCGAATTGACGAAACGCCCGAACGCGCGGAACAACGCTTCGGATTTGTCCTTGGCCGGATCGCCGATGATCACCGCCTTGCCGCCGCCGATATTCAGGCCAGCCACCGCATTCTTGAACGTCATGCCGCGCGACAGCCGCAGCGCATCATTCAGTGCTTCCTGCTCGCTCTTGTACGGCCACATGCGCAGGCCGCCCAAGGCCGGGCCCAGCACCGTGTTGTGGATGGCGATGATGGCTTTCAGCCCCGCATCCTTGTTGTGGCAGAAAACAATTTCCTCGTGACCTGTGCTGGCGATGGTATCGAAAATCATGAAAGGCTCCGAAACAAGCGAAAGGGCTGCCACATGGCGGGGAATGGGCCGGAATCTCGGCAAGAATCCACATTAGAAACAGGCGATAGCGGATTGATTTACCTGCTATCGCCGGGCGGGACAGGATTCCGCAAACCAGCGCGGCCCGCGCATTGTAACGGCGCGCGCCGCTTCGCGACAGTGCGCCGGGATTCAGGGCGGCGTATTGGCGGTTTCGCGAAACAGGATCGCCGCGTCGGCCACCGCGACGATATGCCAGCCCAGCGGCGACACGTCGTCGAAGGCGAGAACCGATGGGCTCCCGCGGAAGCTGGTTTCCAGAATACCGGTTTCGCCGCGCTTGATCCGGTGCAGCAGATTTGGCACCGGGAACAGGTCGGCGCCGGGACCGTCCGCCGTCGATGGCTGGAGCGGGGCTTGGCCGGATGCGGCGAGGATATGGCCCTCGTCGTCGATCAGGAACACGCCGCGCAATCCGTCGATGCCGTCGAGGCCTTTCAGGCTGCCGATGATTTTTTCCGGTAGCAGCATCGCGCCGACCACGCCGACGAGTTGTTTGTCCACGCCGTACATCGGCACGCTCAGCGCCAATTCGTGTTCGTGCGTGATCGAACTGAAATACGGATCGCCCCATTGCGGGCCGTACTTGCCCACGGCGAGACGGTACCAGGATTGCGGGCGCGGATCGTAATCGTCCGGCAGCCCATCCCAGCCGGGATAACGCGAAGCGATGCCATTCTCGAATCCGATGACGATGGCGATCAGCGGATTGTCGGCGCCGGGTTTTGCGTCGGGTGCGAGCTGCACCTTGTACATGTCGGCGGCTGCGCCATCTTGCATCATCGCTGCGGTGCGCAAATAAATTTCGCGGCGAAAATGCTGCAAGGCCGAAAGCTTGCGCATGGTCGGCATCGCGGCCGCCTCGTCCATGCCCGGCGGCAAGGTCCATACCGGACGATCCAGACTGATACGTCCGCCGAGCGACCGGCTTGGCGTCAGATCCGTCGGCGCACGTGCCGCGTCGCGGAAATCGCGCAACAGGTAAAAACGGGTGCCGTCGGAATTGCCGAACGCATTGATCTGATTGATCGAGTCGGCCAGATTCTGGATCGCGCCTTCGAGTTGCAACATGCGCGTTTGCACATGGTCGCCGATATCCGCTGCAGCATTGCGCAATTGCAGCAGGCGTTGCTCGTGCAGACGCTCGGCCGTGAAAATTTTCTGGTTCTGCCAGAGCAGGCCGCCGATGGCGACGGCGGCGACGGCAATGGTGCCAAGCACGGTGGTCAACGCCGCCTGTTTATGCCGTGCGATCCAGCGTTGCGCGCGTTGCCAGGGAGCGTCGGGGCGCGCGAGTACTGCTTCGCCGCGCAGATACCGGCGCAAATCCGCGGCCATCTCCGCGACATCCGGATAACGCGCCTCCGCAGCCAGCGCAGTGGCGCGTTCGATGATCGCGACCAGCTCGCGGGGAATGCGATCGCCGAGATAAGCGTGGACGACCGGTCGCCGTTGCCCGCTCGCGGCATTGGCGAGAACCTCATAGGCAGTGCGGCCTGCGTACGGCGGATTCATTGTCACCAGTTCGTACAGGATCAGACCCAGCGCGCATTGGTCACTGCGCGCGTCGAGTTCGGCGTTGCGGCCACGCGCCTGCTCCGGCGACATGTATTTCGGCGTGCCGACGACATCGCCAATCTGGGTTTCCGAAGCGCTGCCAGAACTATCCGGCGAGGACATCACCACCGATTTATCCGGCGGCGTCTCGTCCGGTTGACGCAGCACCCGGCACAGGCCCCAGTCCATCACATAGACTTCGTTGTGACGTCCAAGCATCAGGTTCGCCGGTTTTAGATCGCGATGAATCACGCCCTTGTCGTGGGCGTAGGCCATCGCATCGCAGACCTTGAGAAAATGTTCCAGCCGCGCCGCCAGCGTATGCGTTTCGTCCGGCTGCTTGTCACTCTCGAAAAAATCACGGGCTTCGTTGAGCAGGGTGTGGAAAGTTCTGCCTTCCACCAATTTCATTGTGTACGCGGGCGCGCCGCCGGGTGCGAGTTCCAGCGCATACACCGGCACGATATTGGGGTGATCGAGCTGTGCGGTGATCTGCACCTCACGCAGAAAACGCATGCGTGCGCTGCCGACTGAATCGGTTTCGGCATTGAGCTGTTTCAGCGCCACCTTGCGCAGCAGTTCGGTATCTCTGGCGATATGCACCGTACCCATGCCGCCCTTGCCGGCGGTACCGAGCAACACATAGTGGAATTCCGCGTTGCCGGCGGGTGTCGATGGATGCTCGTTGGCGACCGTCGAAGGCGAACGGCTACGTTCGATCAAGGCCGTTGGCGCTTCCGATTCGGAGTCCGCGACGGCAGCGGTGAAACGCGACGGCAAAACCTGACTGACTTCGACCAGCGGCTCAGTCAGCGTCTGCTGTGGATCGAAAATTTGCGGAAACTGCGCGGCGAGCCAGCTTTCGAAGGCGTCGTCCTCATCCAGACCGCCTTCGCGGCGATAGCGTAGCCAGGCCGCATCGAGGTCGACCGACGCGCGCTGTTGCTGCGGCAAAGAATTGCGGATGCGTTGCAGGTCCATCCTGATTTCCCCGACTCCGGCTGGTTTCGATTATGCCGCAGGATAGGGCCGACGTGGCCGCAGGCGGCGCAGTCGGGGTTACAATCGCCGCATCCTCAGCGTTTGCGATTCGTGACCATGAATACCACCGTCAGGAAAATTCCCGCCAGCGCCTCGGCAGCCGAGGTCGCGCCGTTACGCTTTGTCACCGCCGCCAGCCTGTTCGACGGCCACGATGCCGCGATCAACATCATGCGCCGGCTGATCCAGGCGCAGGGCGCCGAGGTGATCCATCTCGGTCATAACCGCAGTGTCGAAGATGTGGTGCGCGCGGCGCTGCAGGAAGACGCCGACGCTATCGCGTTGAGTTCGTATCAGGGTGGTCATGTCGAATACTTCAAGTACATGGTCGACATGCTCAAGGAACGTGGCGCGAGCCATATCCGCGTATTCGGCGGCGGCGGCGGCACGATCACGCCCGAGGAAATCGCCGAGCTGCAGGCTTATGGCGTCGAGCGCATCTACCATCCGAATGACGGCATGCATTTGGGTCTCGTCGCGATGATCGAGGACGTCGTGCGTCGTGCGCGCGAGGCATCCGGCAAACGCAGCAACAGCGAAGCGAAGGCACTACCGCAGGCCAAGGTGCCGATCGACGACGAAATCGCGATCGGTCACGCGCTGACTGCGATCGAGGAAGGCCGCTACGACGAGGCCGAACTCGCGCGTCTGCGCAAGCAGTGGCAGCTTGCCGGCGGCAAAACGCCCGTGATCGGCATTACCGGCACCGGCGGCGCGGGCAAGTCGTCCGTGGTCGATGAGTTGCTGCTGCGCTTTTTGCACAATTATCCACATATGCACATTGCCGTACTCGCGGTCGATCCGACGCGGCGGCGTTCCGGTGGCGCGCTGCTCGGCGATCGCATCCGCATGAATTCGCTGCGGTCGCATCGCGTATTCATGCGTTCGATGGCGACGCGCCGCCAGCATGCGGCGACCAGCGTCATGCTCAAGGACTGCATCGCATTCCTGAAAGGGCAGGGCTACGACCTCGTCATTGTCGAAACCGCGGGCATCGGCCAGTCCGATTCGGAGATCGTCGATCTGGTCGATTTTCCTATGTACGTGATGACCAGCGACTACGGTGCCGCGTCTCAACTCGAAAAAATCGACATGCTCGACTTCGCCGAACTCATCGTGCTGAACAAATACGATCGCCGCGGCGCCGAAGACGCACTGCGCGATGTGCGCAAGCAGTGGAAGCGCAATCGCGTCGCGTTCAAATTGACCGACGACGAAGTGCCGGTCTATCCGACGATCGCGAGCCAGTTCAACGATCCGGGTGTGACCTGGATGTTTGCCAATCTGTGCCGGCTGCTGCGCGACAAGCTGCATCTGCCTGCGGAGAAGTGGACGCCGCAGATCGATACGTCACTGAAGGAACCGCGCGCGACCGTGCTGATTCCCGGCGCCCGCGTGCGCTATCTCGCCGAGATCGCCGAGCAGGGTCGCGGCATCAACAAGCGCATCGACAAGCAGGCCGAAATCGCGGATCGTGCGCAGGCGCTGTGGCAGGCGTTGCACGAACTTGGCGATGCAAAGTTGCCGGCGCAGCTTGGTACTTACGACGCGACCGATCTTCTCAGCTCCGCTGTCATCCCGGCGAAAGCCGGGAGCCAGTTTGATACTTCGCGCGAAGCGCATCAAAACACACTGGATTCCGGCTTTCGCCGGAATGACGAGAATGTGGACAGTTCCTTGCTCATTCTCCGCCAACGCTACACCGACGCCGTCAAGGCGCTGACTTCGGATTCGCTCAACGCGCTGCGCGAATGGCCGGCGCGATTGAAGGGCATTACCGACCCGCATTATCTGTACGAAGTACGCGGCAAGCCGGTCAAGGGCAGCAATTATGTCGAGTCGTTGTCGCATCAGCAGGTGCCGAAGATCGCCGCGCCGACGCACAAAAGCTGGGGCGAGCTGCTCACTTTCCTGAAAAAGGAAAACCTGCCCGGCGCGTATCCCTACACGGGCGGTATCTATCCGTACCGCCGCACCGGCGAAGACCCGCTGCGCATGTTCGCGGGCGAGGGCACGCCCGAGCGCACGAACCGGCGCTTCCATTATCTGTCGCAGGGTCAGAAATCCACGCGCCTGTCGACCGCGTTCGATTCGGTCACGCTGTACGGCGAAGACCCGCATTCGCGTCCCGACATTTACGGCAAGATCGGTAACTCGGGCGTCAACGTGCCGACGCTCGACGACATGAAAAAACTGTATTCGGGATTCGACCTGTCGTCGCCGAACACGTCGGTGTCGATGACGATCAACGGGCCCGCGCCGATCATCCTCGCGATGTTCATGAATACGGCGATCGATCAGGGCGTGGAGAAATATCTGCGCGAAGATCAGAAACGCTGGGATGCTGCGCACGCGAAGATCGAAAAACTCTACGCGGAAAAAAAACGACCGAGTTACACTGGCATGCTGCCAGACGGCAACGACGGCCTGGGCCTCGGGCTGCTTGGCGTCAGCGGCGACCAGCTTGTCGACGCCGACACTTACGCGAAGATCAAGCAGGCGACGCTGCAGGCCGTGCGCGGCACCGTGCAGGCCGATATCTTGAAAGAGGATCAGGCGCAGAACACCTGCATCTTCTCGACTGAATTCGCGCTGCGCATGATGGGCGATATCCAGCAGTATTTCGTCGACAACAAGGTGCGTAATTTTTATTCGGTGTCGATCTCGGGTTATCACATCGCCGAGGCCGGCGCGAATCCGATCTCGCAGCTCGCCTTCACGCTCAGCAACGGCTTCACGATCGTCGAGTACTACCTCGCGCGTGGGATGAAGATCGACGACTTCGCGCCAAACCTGTCGTTCTTCTTCTCCAACGGCATGGACCCCGAATACAGCGTGATCGGCCGCGTCGCGCGGCGCATCTGGGCGCGCGCGATGCGCGAGCGCTACGGCGCGGGCAGCCGCAGCCAGATGATGAAGTACCACATCCAGACTTCGGGTCGTTCGCTGCACGCGCAGGAAATCCAGTTCAACGATATCCGCACAACGCTGCAGG
>JANWJJ010000064.1 GCA_025451955.1 Rudaea sp.
GCGTTCGCGGTACGGCGAATTACGCCCCGGTTCGGTCAAGGTGCCACGGTATTCACGCACTTCGTCGGCGGACAGATCGCAGACGAAGGCGCGGCCGTCGCGAACGAGCTTCTCGCCGCACAGATAGAACACTTCGAAGTAATCCGAGGCGTGGCGCAGTTCGCTCCACTCGAAGCCGAGCCAGCGCACGTCGGCCTTGATCGACTCGACGTATTCGATGTCTTCCTTGGCCGGATTGGTGTCGTCGAAACGCAGGTTGCAACTGCCGCCGAACTCGCCGGAGATGCCGAAATTCAGGCAGATCGATTTCGCATGACCCAGATGCAGATAACCGTTGGGCTCCGGCGGAAAGCGCGTCGCGACACGACCGCCGTGCTTGTTAGCCGCGCGCTCGTCGAGCACGATCTGGCGGATGAAATTGTTGACGGCGGGTGTGGCGTCGGTCATGGCGGCGGTGCGAAAGATCGAAGGGCGCGAGTTTACCGGTCGGGCGCGCGAAAGCGAAGAACACGAGTCGTCGCTTGGTGCATGCCGCCCGGCATGGGACAATTCGCCCATGCTGCATCAAAAGAAAATCGCTGTCGTCATGCCGGCCTATCATGCAGAGAAAACGCTGGAGGCCTGCTATAACGCGATTCCACACGATATTGTCGATGCTGTTTTACTGGTCGACGACGCCAGCGACGATGCGACCCTGGCCGTGGCGCAACGGCTCGGTATCCACGCACACCGGCATCCGCAGAATCGCGGCTATGGCGGCAATCAGAAAACCTGTTACGCGCTGGCTTTGGAAGCCGGCGCCGACATCGTGGTGATGCTGCATCCAGACTACCAGTACGAACCGCGCCTGATCACGGCGATGGCGGCGATGATCGCCTCGGGCGTGTACGACGTGGTGCTGGGCTCGCGTATCCTCGGCAAGACCGCGATTGCCGGCGGCATGCCGCGTTACAAATATGCCGCCAATCGCGCGTTGACTTTTGTGCAAAATATACTCGTTGGCGCGAAGCTGTCGGAATTCCACAGCGGCTACCGCGCGTTCTCGCGGCGCGTGTTGGAAATCCTGCCGCTGGCGGCCAATTCCGACGATTTCGTGTTCGATAATCAGATGCTGGTGCAGGCGCTGGCGTTCGGCATGCGCATCGGCGAGATTTCGTGTCCGACGAAGTATTTTCCCGAAGCCAGTGAAATCAGTTTCCGGCGTTCATTGCGTTACGGATTCGGCGTGCTTTACACGAGCGTGCAGTACCGCTTTTGGAAGTGGAAACTCGCCAGGCCGCGCTTCCTGTCCGCACGCGCCGATTTGCGCTTGACGCCCGGTGCGAGCGCCGGCGAGGCGCACCGTTGACCGCCGTGTTGCGCAAGGCCGCGACGTCCGCAGCCGCATGGTGGATCGTCTTCGCCGCGGCATTGGCTGCGGCCGTGTTCTTGCGTTGCTGGCAATTCGGCGATCAAATCCTGATCGACGACGAATGGCACGCGATCCAGAAATTGCTGTATTCGGACTATGCCGGCATTGCCACGCATTTTGGCGTCGCCGACTACAGCATCCCGCTGACGCTCTACGATCGCTTCCTGTCCCTGCACGGCGGTTTGAACGAGTGGCGCATGCGCCTGCCGATGTTGTTGTCCGGCGTCGCGCTGATCGCTGTCGCACCGTGGCTGATGCGGCGGCATGCACCGGCCGCCACGCTAGCGACATGGAGCGCGCTGCTGGCGATTTCGCCGATCATGGTCTACCACAGCCGCACCGCACGGCCCTACGCGATCACGACCTTGCTCGTCTTCATCGCGGTCGTGGCATTTTTTCGATGGTGGCAAAGCCGCAGCCGGCGTTGGGCTGGCACTTACGTGGCGTGCACGTTCGTGTCCGGATGGTTGCATCTGATCACATTGCCGTACCTTTTGATGCCGTTCGTGTTCTGCGCCGGCGCTGAACTCACGCGCGGTCGCCAGGCGTGGCGCGACGTGGCGCGCCTGTTGCTGCTTGGAATCATCGTCGCGTTGCCGCTGGCGGCGGCGTTGCTGCCACCGCTGCTCAACGACATGGGTGCGCTTGCGGCGAAATCGGAAACCGGGTACGTCACGGTGCGCAGCGTGTACCGCGCTTCGATGCTGGCGTTGGGTGTGCATCAGGCGTTGCCTTTCACGGCTTTGCTGGCCCTGATCGGACTTGGCGCGTGGTCATGGTGGCGGCGCGACGCGATATTTGTCGGCTACCTCGTCACGATCATCGCCGTCGCCGCAGGCGCGGTCATGCTAGCGCACCCGGCGTGGGTGCAGAATCCCGGCACGTTCGCGCGGTATCTGCAACCCTCGCTGCCGTTCCTGCTGATGTTCGCCGCCGAAGGCGCCGCCTTGCTGTTGTCGCGGCTCGCGGCGGCGGCGCAGGCGGCGATCGTCGTCGTCGCGGCCGCTGTGCTGTTCCTTGCCGGCCCGATGCCCGGCTATTTGTACTGGCCGAACCAGCTCATGGGTCATCCGTATTTCCAGGCCGACTACAATCCTGCCTTCAATCAGTATTACACCCTGCTTCCGACCGGGCCGGTGCCATCGTTCTACCATCGGCTGGCGCGGTTGCCCGCCGGTTCCCTGACGCTCGTCGAGGCGCCCTGGTCGATCGTGTCCTATCAGGATCCGGAGCAGTTGTACCAGGCCGTGCACCGGCAGTTCGCGAAGATCGGCATGGTTGCGCCCGAGTGCGGCATGCCGCCGGCCTACGGGCAATATCCGGAAACCCATGGCATGCGCTTGCGCGAAGTCCGGCATTTGTCGGCGATCCTGCGCGGCGAATCCAAAGGCGCCGATTTCCTGGTCATGCACCTGCATGCGTGGCCGACATATGTGCCGCCGCCGGAGTGGCCGGACGTGCGCAAATGCCTGCCTCTGGTCGAGGCGAAGTTGGGGCCTGCGGTCTATCGCGACCGTGATATGGAAGTGTTTGCGCTATCGGCCAAGGCGCATGTGCTCGCGGCGGCTTGGCATTGACGGCTTTACCGTGATCACCGAAAGCGGTAGCGTGATGCCGGGCAGGCAAGGGCACGCATGAAGATCGTCTACGAAGCCGAGAACATCATCGACGCGAATCTGGTGAAGAACGTGCTGGAGCAGGAAGGCATTCCCTCCTTCGTCAGCGGCCAGTACCTCACCGGCGCGGCGGGCGAGCTGCCGGTGATGGCGCTGGTCAAGGTGATGGTGGCGGAGATCGACTGGCCGCGCGCGCGAGCGATCGCCCTGCGCATTGATGCCGATCTGGCCGAACATCGCGCCGCACCGGATACCGACGACGGTTGGCTGACCGAGCCGGTATAAAGCGAGTTTGTATAAAAACTGACATTGTAGAAGAATCCACTATGCAAACTCTTCCAACGCTGATCGTCGGCAGCAAGAATTATTCCTCGTGGTCGCTGCGGCCGTGGCTGCTGCTGCGCCAGTTCGGCGTGGAGTTCGACGAGATCAAACTGCCACTGGATACGCCCGAGTTTTACGCGCGCATCGTCGGCTATTCTCCGACCGGCCGCGTGCCGGTGCTGCACGACGGCAGCCTGCGCGTGTGGGATTCGCTGGCGATTTGCGAATACGCGAATGAGCGGTTTCTCGACGGCCGTGGCTGGCCGGCCGATGTGGCGGCGCGGGCGCAGGCGCGGGCGATCAGCGCCGAGATGCATTCGGGTTTTGCCGCGCTGCGCAACGAGTTGCCGATGAATTGCCGCAAGCGCGTGCGCAATCACGCCGTCAGCGCGGATGCGGCACAGGATATCGCGCGAGTGAAGACAATCTGGCGCGAGGCGCGCGAACGTCACGCCGGCGCGGGCAATTTTCTGTTCGGCGCATTCGGCATCGCCGACGCCATGTATGCGCCGGTCGTGCTGCGTTTTCTCGGCTACGACGTGGCGCTGGATCCGCTCGAACGCCGTTATGCCGACACGATCCGGGCGTTGCCGGCGATGCACGACTGGATAGCGGAAACCGTCGACGAGCCGCCGGCGCCGTTGCACGAGCCACCGCCACCGTGATCGCCGCCACGCCGCGGAGCGCGCTGTGGCAGATGGCGGCGGGCGCCGCGCTGATCAGTACCACCAGCATCTTCGTGCGCTGGGCGCATGTCGGTCCGACGGTGTCGGCGTTTTATCGCATGCTGTTCGGCGGACTCATGCTGATCGTCGTGCTGCTGGTGCAGCGGCAGTGGCGTCGGTTCGACCTGCGCGATCTGGCGTGGCTGCTGCTACCGGCGCTGGCGTTCGCGGCGGATCTGATGATCTGGCATCGCAGCATCGCCTACATCGGCCCCGGTCTGGCAACGCTGACCGGCAATTTCCAAGTATTCATTCTGGCGATCGTTGGCGTGTTGTTCTATCGCGAACGCCTGCATGCGCGATTCGTGTTCGGGCTGGCGTTGGCATTGTTCGGCTTGTGGTTGCTGGTTGGCGTCGACTGGTCTGCGTTTACACCGCAATTTCGTATCGGCGTCTGGTTGGGTCTGCTCACTGGCGTCGCCTATGCGGTGTACCTGCTCAGTTTTCGTCAAGCGCAGTTGCGCCGCCCGCATCTTGGTGGCAGCCAATTACTGTGCCTGAGCAGCCTGCTCAGCGCGGTCGTGTTGGCGCTGGCGATGTTCGCTGAAGGCGACAGCTATGCGATTCCCGATGCACAAACCTGGACGGCCTTGCTCGGTCTGGGGCTGTTCGGCCAGGTGCTGGGTTGGGTGCTGATCGCGCGCGCGATGCCGCAACTGCCGGCCTCGTTGGTAGGTTTGCTGCTGTTGTTGCAGCCGGCGATTTCCTTCGTTCTCGATGTGATCCTGTTCGCGCGCCCGACCAGCGGGCTCGACTGGGTCGGATTGATTCTTTCGCTGCTCGGTATTTTCATCGGCTCGGTACGCGCGCGGCCGGCACCGGTTGCAGAACCCGTGTGATCGATCTGTCCGCGTAGATTCGCGACATTTCGGACTTTCCGAAACCCGGCATCGTGTTCAAGAACAGCGTGCCTTTGCTCGCCGACCTCGACATCGCTGTGACG
Organism: Rudaea sp.; assembly: GCA_025451955.1. Classification (GTDB taxonomy): domain Bacteria; phylum Pseudomonadota; class Gammaproteobacteria; order Xanthomonadales; family Rhodanobacteraceae; genus Rudaea. The sequence goes on from JANWJJ010000064.1 coordinate 5,020, forward strand.
CGGGCCGATATTGCGGCGTACGCCACAGCGGCGTAGTGTTTCGCTGGATCGCGGTCGCGTGTGCCGCTTGCGGATCGCGTGCGGATTGGCACAATGAAAATTGCCTTGCTACTTGCGTGCATTGGTTTCAGTGCCTGCGCCATCGCGCAGGTGCCGGCGGGTGGCTACGTTGTCGCCGATGGTGATTTTGCCGATGCGCAGTCCGCGCAATGGCAACGCGGTGAGCAACGCCAGGCCACTGAGAATATCGCCGCGCTGCGCCAGCAACATTTTCTGGCCATGCCGAAAGCGCAGGCAGCAGTTGCCGATCTGGCCTGGCCGCTGCAACCGGTTCCCGACTTCGATCAGTTCGATTATCACGGTACCAAGTATTTCGTTGACCACGGCCCACCGTATCCGGGAATTGTGGAAGATTATACTTGCGGCACGCGCACCTATAATCTGGCGAACGGCTACAGCCATGCCGGCACCGATTATTATCTGTGGCCGTTTGCGTGGCTGATGATGGATCAGGGTCAGGTACGGATCGTGGCCGCGGCGTCCGGCGTCATCGCCGACAAGGACGATGGTAATTTCGATCGCGACTGCGACATCGCAAGCACGACGAATCCGAATTTTGTGCGCGTGCTGCAGGACGACGGCTATTCGGCGATTTATCTGCACATGCGCGAAGGCTCGGTGACTGCGCTGCCGATTGGATCGCGCGTTGCCACCGGCGATTACCTCGGCTTGGTCGGCAGCTCAGGAAGTTCCAGCGGGCCGCATCTGCATTTCGAGTTGCGCGATGCGAATGGTGCGGTGGTCGATCCGCGCCACGGCCAATGCAACGCCGGGCCGGATCGCTGGATCGTTTTTCAAGCTTATGAGGATCCGCACATCGACACGCTGAGTACGCATTCGGCCGAACCGGACCAGAGCGTGTGCGGTTATGTCGGCGGCAAGAATGTCGACGACACGCCGAATTACAAATCCGTCTTCGCGCCCGGCGATACGCTGTGGGTGCTAGCTTCGTATCGCGATCAGCGCAACGGCGAAGTCACGAATTTCAGCATCCTGCGGCCCGATGGCAGCGTATTCGCGCAGTGGGATTTCGACTTGGCCAGCGAGAACGAGCCGCTGCCGTTCTATTCCGGTACCGCCTGGGACTGGAAGTATACTTTGCCTGCGGATGCACCGGTTGGCGATTGGCAATTCAAGGCGGTATTTGTGGGACTGACTTACGCACGCGCTTTCACGGTGGCGGCAAGTGCCGTCGATCTTGGCGCCGCGTCCGCGGCGCGCGTGCAGGTCGGAGCCAATGCTACACGCTGCCGGTCGGCGGACGGTCGGACGCCGCCTGGTTGCCCTTGAGCGAAATCAATCCAGATCTGCGGTCAGGGCCAGGCAAGTGTCGGCAGCAAGTGCCGTTTCGGCACGATACGCTGGATGGTCTGTGGCGATGACAGTGGCCGCGCCGGATTTGAATGCCGTGATCTGCGCGGACGAAAGCTCGAAACGTAAAAAGTGTACGGCCGACGTCTTGTCTTGTGTGCTGCGTTCGAGGTCTTCGTCGGCGATGGCGATGCTCGGCGGCAGTTTGCCCACGCGCAATGCGACACGGTTTTCGATGTCGTGAAGTTCGATCAGTTTGCGTGCGCGCTCGTCAGGGTCGGCGTATTCGATCAATAGGGTCGCCTTGAGATTGGCGCCGTCCGGAATCAGCGGATTGTAGGCGTCGAGTTCATCCTGGATGCCGGCCGGCTCGAAGATGCGCTCGATGCGCAACATTTCCTGCACCTGGTATTGCACCGTGAGGCGATCCTCGAACAGCAAGGTCAGATGCGCGCCGACATGCACGGTGCGCGCTTGTTTGTGCGCGAGCGCGAGCGCGCGAAACGCCACGCGTTCACGTGCGTAGGCTTCGAGAGTGTACAAATCGCTTTGTGCAAGTTTTTGCATTTCAGATTCCATAAGCGCGTCGCAGCAATCCGATCGGGCTTTCCGCCGGCGGGTGATCGCCAAGCCCGTGCGCGATATGACTGGCGGCCATCGGACAATCGCTGGCGAAATGCGCCGGCGCGATCTGTTCCACGCGTGCTTCCACCGGCTTGGCGATCTTGCGCGACAACGCATAGGTTTTCGCTTTCACGCCGTAAGTCCCATCATGGCCCGAGCAGCGCTCAATCATCTGGATTTCGGTGTCTGGGATCAACGCGAGTACATCGCGCGTCTTCGGGCCGATATTCTGCACGCGCTGATGGCAGGGCGCGTGATAGGCGGTTTTCCCGAGTCCTTGCCGGAATTCGGTTTTCAGCAGACCGGCTTTGTAGCGTTGCCACAGATACTCGAACGGATCGAACATGTGGCGCTTGACCAGTTGCACGTCTTCGTCGCCGGGGAACATCAGCGGCAGTTCTTGCTTGAACATCAGCACGCACGAAGGAATCGTCGCTGTGATGTCCCAGCCGTCGCGGATCGCCGTGGCCATCACCGGAATATTCTGCTTTTTATACTTTTCCACGTTTTCCAGATCGCCCAGTTCGAGCTTGGGCATGCCGCAGCAGACTTCACGCTCGACCAGCTTCACTGCGATGCCGTTATGGCGCAGCACCGCGGCGAGATCTTCGACCGGCTCGGGTTGCGAGTAGTTGCAATAACACGTTGCGAAGATTGCGATTCTGCCGCGCGTGCGCCCCGCGACTTGCGCTTCGCCGTTGCCATTCAGATATTTCAGGCGCTTGCGCGCGGTTTGCGTGGCGTACTCCGGCACGCGCGCGTCGCGGTGAACGCCGAGAGTTTTTTCCAGCAGTTTGCGCGCGGACGGACTGCGATTGAGCGCATTCACCGCATCGACCACCACCGGAATCGTGGAAAGTTTGCCGACCGCCGTGGTCGAGGAAAGAATCTTTGCACTGAGTTCGGTTTCGCCGCGTTTATGCGCCGCGGCTTTCGCGCGCAACATCACATGCGGAAAGTCCACATTCCACGGATGCGGCGGCACGTAGGGACATTTGGTTTGATAGCACAGATCGCACAGATAACATTGCTCGACGACCTTGGCGTAATCGGATTTCGCCACGCCGTCGACTTCCATCGTTTTCGACTCGTCGACCAGATCGAACAGCGTCGGAAACGCCTGGCACAGACTCACGCAGCGCCGGCAGCCGTGGCAGATGTGGAACACGCGCTCAAGCTCGGCATCAAGCGCAGCCTGATAGTAAAAAAGTGGATTTTTCCAATCCAGCGGATGGCGGGTTGGAGCTTCGAGATTGCCTTCGCGGGGTGGAATTGGTAGCGCGCTGCTCATCGGCTTTCCAAAAGAGCGGATTGTGGGTTGCCGTCATCCCGGCAGGGAATGCCGGGATCCAGACTGCATGGATGCTAAAGCAGACTCATCCGTGGGCAGTGCCACCCATGGCTCCTGGATTCCGGCATTCCCTGCCGGAATGACGCGCGTTGTCAAGCCAGATCGTTCAGTGCCTTCGTAAACCGGTTCGCATGCGAACGCTCGGCTTTCGCCAGCGTCTCGAACCAGTCGGCGACTTCGCCGAAGCCTTCCTCGCGCGCGATCTTGGCCATACCCGGATACATGTCGGTGTATTCGTGGGTTTCGCCGGCAATGGCGGCTTTCAGATTGTTGCGGGTGTCGCCGAACGGCAGACCGGTGGCGGGGTCACCACAGGCTTCCAGGTATTCCAGATGCCCGTGCGCGTGTCCGGTTTCGCCTTCGGCAGTGGAGCGAAACACGGCAGACACATCGTTGTAGCCTTCGACGTCGGCCTTCTGCGCGAAATACAGATAACGCCGATTCGCCATCGACTCACCGCCGAACGCGGCTTTCAGACTTTCCTCGGTCTTGGAACCTTTCAGATTGCTCATGACACACCTCTTGCTATACGTGGCTGGATAACGTGGCCCGCAGCATGCGCTGCGGACGGCCTGAGCCTAACGCATGCGTGTGTCAGGTTGAAATTGATTGTTGCGATGAATCCAATAGTCAACGGCTATCGACACAAAGTGCGCTGACAGTTGCTTGATAGCGTCGTCCGCTTTGACTGTCGATCTCGAAACGCCGCCAGACGAGGATAGTTGCCGAGCCGAATTCGACTCGACTCTAGCCGCGGTGGCAGCGCGTCGAAACGCACTGCCGCCATGCAAACACGCCACCCATACTGGCGAGGTTGCCGCGCCACTCACGGCGTGATGCGTGTGCCGGAAACGGTGCCGTTACCGAGAGACGTGATCGGCGTTACTCCATCCGGCGCGTAGAGTTCTTCCGATACCGTGCCGGACATTGAGTTGCCAGTTCGATTGATATAGACCACTTCACGGATGTTGACCAAACCGGCCAGGACGGTCGGATCGAAGTTCGGTGGCGGGCCCCACGCGATCGCCCAGTGATTCAGGCTGTACCCGCCATCACCGGCCTGTTGCCAGACTCCCATGCAGAAATTGCCAACTTCGGCCGGACGTCCTCCGGAATTGGTGATTTCCGTGCCATCTGAATGCCAGGTCTGGAATCCCCAATCGATTGGGCTGCCATCCGTGGCTGTGAACGCAAACTTCCACAGCCCCACGATCGGCAGGTGCGGACCGCGCTGAATTATAAAGTTTGCTGCTGACGATGGCCTGGCACTCTCTGCAGGCGCTACACCGATCCCCGCGGCAAATTGAATGAAGGCCTCCTGCTGTTCGCTGCTCGAGGCTGACTTCAGATCAGTAAAGGCGCACGCGCTTGCCTGGAGGGAAACAACCGATCCCACCAGACCCATCGCGGCGGTTATTGCTGTTACTGCTAACCGAGTACTCATGGATTTTCTCCTGTGCTTGGATGGACTCGTTTGAGAGCCACTCGATACGGAACTCTCGAACGGGCGACCACGGCAACCCAGTTGTCGATTTGCCGAGCCCACCAGAACGAACTCACCAGGGCTGGTTCACAAGAACCGGCGTATCGACGATTGCGCGTGCTGCGAAAGGCTTTATCCCTTCGCTTGATACTCAACTACGGCAGTGGGAGTGCAGGATTACAGCGCCGTGGCAATAGCGAGATAGTGGCGGATCGCTGTAGCAACGCGGTGCTGCCGCACGGCGCCTCGGCTTTTGTGGCAAGATGAAAGTGGCACCGGAAAGGGGCGACAAAGTGAACCGTTTCCAGACGACTCGCTGGAGTCTGGTGCTTGCAGCGCGCTCTGACCCTGCGCGATCACGGCAGGCTCTGGAAGGTCTGTGCCAAACCTATCGGGCACCGGTCCTTGCCTATATCCGCGGACGGGGTTACTCGGTGGATGATGCGGAAGATCTGGTGCAGACCTTCTTCGCGCGCTTTATCGAGCGCGCCGATTACGCCCAGGCTGATCCCGCACGGGGCCGCTTCCGAGCCTTCCTGCTGAGCGCGCTCAAGCACTTCCTCAACGACGCGTTTGACCACGCCCATGCGGTCAAGCGTGGCGGGCACGTCCAGTTGCGCTCACTCGATTCATTGGTCGATAGCACGGATGGTCACGGCCAGCTTGAGCCGGACACACCGGAACGCGTATTCGAGCACGCATGGGCGCAGACTGTGGTGCAGACGGCATTGTGCCGGTTGCGCGATGAGGCGAGCGCTGCCGGCAAATCCGTACTGTTCAATCACCTGCGCGAATTCCTCATCGAGCGCCCCGACGACTCCGACTACGCGCGCGTCGCCGCGACGTTGAACCTGCGCCGCAACACGCTCGCCGTCGCCGTGCATCGTCTGCGCGACCGCCTGCGCGAACTCGTCTGCGCAGAGCTCGCCGAAACCGCGGCAGACGATGCGGATCTCGATCAGGAACTCGAGGAATTGCGTCACTGCTTGACGGGCGTGCTGTAAGGCTGCCATCAGCGCCCAGAAAATTCTGCGTCATGTCGGTAATCGGCAGAACCAGTCACCGTATTCAAGTTCGAATAATAATGACGAGCCCGTAAGCATGAACCCCCAAATAAGCCATTCGCAGAATGATTTTCCCGCTACGCGCTGGTCGATGGTCATGCAACGGGCAGACGGTGAATCGTCGGTTGCACGCGATGCGCTCGGTGAACTGGCACAACGTTACTTGTATCCGGTGTATGCGTATATGCGTTGCGGCGGCCATGAGCCGAGTGTCGCCGAAGACCTGACCCGTGGTGTGCTGCAGCGCCTTTTGCAATATGACCGTCTCGTGCAGAAACAGACGTCAGTCGGCCATTACCGGCTTTTCTTGCTCGATCGCCTGCGCTCGTTCGCCAGCCGGGACTGGAGCAAGGTGATTGAAGAAGAGGCGCCAGTCCTCGACGTCGCGTTACCGGAGGATCTCGAAGCGCGCTACCAGCACGATAAGTTTGGTGCGGCCTCTCCGGAGCAGGCATTTCAGCGCAGTTTTGCCCTGGTCATCCTGCAGCGCTCGCTCAAGCGGCTGTGCAGCGAGGCCGAGCAGACCGGTCACCTTGATATGTACAAGGCGCTGGAGCCGTATCTCGCGCGCGACCCGTCCGCCAGCCAATACGAGGCGATGGCCGCGCGCCTGAACATCCGTCAACTCACCCTGGTTCTGGCCCTGAAGCGCTTGCGTCAACGGCTGCGCGAAATGGCCGCCGAGGAATTGTCCGACACCGTCACTACGGCGGACGATCTGGCCCGCGAGCAGGACGCACTGCTGGCTGTACTCGGAGAACTGGGCTCGTGAGCGTAGCGCCTGACCCGACCAGGCTCCTCGATTTCCCGGCCGAGGAATCGACCGGTCTGCATTACGACGTTTCGATGATCGCGCATCTGGCCTTCGGCAAGGCGGATCGCGCGGAAGTCCCCGAGCATGCGGCGCGCCACCTGGCTCTATTGCCGAAGGAATCGCTGGAACTGGATTTGTCGGATCCGGCGCAACGCC
>JANWJJ010000065.1 GCA_025451955.1 Rudaea sp.
AAGCGCCGCGTCGGCGACGCTCCAGTAGCTCAAGGCGTGTTCCGGCAATTGCGGCAGGTTGGCGCGCAGCAGCAGTTCGCGCACGCCATCCTTCAGACGTGCGACGCACAGCAGGGTATCGCGCGCAGTTACCCAGGCAGCGAAATCCGCCAGTGCTTCCAGCGCGGTGCTGTCCAGATCCGAAGATTCTTCCAGACTGAGGATCACGCGGCGCAGTCCTTGACGTTCCTCGACTCGCTGCCGTGCCAGCGCAAGCACGGTTTCCGCATTGGCGAAGAATAGCGGCTCCTCGGGCCGCAGGATCAGGATGCCGATCAACTCGTGGACCTGCGCGTGGCCGGTGATATCGACGAAATCATGACTGTCGGCGAGTTGACCGAGCACGCTCAGGCGCGATGCCGCGAGCTGACGCAAGAGCATGATCAGGCTGAACGCAATCGCCACCAGCAGACCGTTGAGAATGCCGAGCGCGAGCACGGCGAGCACGGCGGCGAGCGCAACCAGACGGTCGCGTTTCCAGACCAGGTAGGGAGTAAATACCGCCAGGCGCCACGACTTGCTCACGGCATGGATCACGATGGCTGCAAGCACCGGTTCCGGAATGCGTTCGATCCAGTGCAATAACAGAAGCACCAAGAGCAGCATCGTTGCCGCGGCAATCAGGCCGGCCAAGCGTGACTGCGCGCCGGCAGCCTCGTTCGCCGACGTGGCCGAATAGCCCGCACCGACCGGCATGCCATGCAGCAGACCAGATGCGGCATTGGCCACACCGAGCACGAGCAGATCGCGGTTTGGATTTACCGTATCGCCGTGCTTGAGTGCGAAGCCGCGGATCGAACTGTAGGATTCCGCGTACAAAACCAGCAACAGCGCCGCGGCCAGCTCCACGCTCGGCAACCATTGCCCGGCGGAGGGCCAGGCGGGCAGTGTCCAATCAGGTTCCAACTGTATGTTGCCGGTCAGGGCGACGCCGTGTTCGGCCAGCCATCCCGATACCGCAATGCCCAGCACGATCACCAGCAGGCTGCCCGGTATCCGGCGCCAGCGTTCGCAGAAGAACAGCAGGGCCAGCGCAAGCACGCCGGCAATCATCGTGGCCGGCTGCAACTGCTCGACATGGCGCAGCAGGGCGACAAGCAGCAGCGGCACGAAATCGCCATGTAGTGCCGGCAGCCCGAACAGCAGAGGCAGTTGCTTCAACGCGATCACGCAGGCCAGGCCGAAGGCGAAACCGCGCAGCACGGGGCGTGCGATCAGATGCGATAAACCACCTAGTCTGGCCGCGCCGGCGATCAGAAAGCAGGCGCCCGTGAGCAGGACCAGGGTCGCCGCGACCGCCGCGCGCGAGGCGCCTGCGGGACCGGCCAGCGCCAGTGTTCCCGCCGCGAGTACGGCGGCGGAGGATGACGTCGCCGAGACAATCGCATAACGGCTGCGGCCCAGCACGCCATAGCAGATCAGGCCGACGAACAGCCCGATCACGCCGGCTTGTGGGGGCAAACCGGCGATGCCCGAATACGCCACGGCTTCGGGCAGCAGCAAGCCGGCAATCGATAGCCCGGCGATCAGATCGGCGCTGATCGTGAACACGGAATGCGAAGTCGAACTCGCGGCCGTCTTTGCACTCATCGCGGATCAGCTCGACGTCGCGCCGCACCATCCGGGCAAATAATCGGCGTCGGTACTCTTGGCCAGGTGCAGCGCCTGTTCCATTGCATGGGAAAAATCCGCGTCGACCAGTTTGCGTTTGATCCGGCGGCGCAGGAAATCCGCCCACAGAAATTCGCTGAAGGGTGTCGTATCTTTCGCGAATCCGCCCGCACGCCGCAGTTCGCCGGCGAGGCTGCGAAACGGATCGTCGACCAGGCCGGTGATCTTCTTGGGTATATCGGTGTGATCGCGGCGCCGGCCATCTTGATCGTAGGGATGCAGCCAGCTGCGATTGTCCAGATAGACCCAGAAGGCATCCTTGTCGAGCTTGTGCAGATCGGCCACGACGGTTACGGCGATGTTCTTCACGCCTTCCTTGTGCAGCGCCAGCGCAAGGTGGTGGTGATCGATCACGAAATAGCGATCTTGCGGACCACGGATCACCGGGATCATGTGGGTGCCAAGAAAATCGGCCTTGTTCTTGCGAACCTCGCGCCAGCGCTGGCGTTTGGCCTCGACTTCACGCATGCCGACCGTGATCTGGGTCGGACGCAAGGCATGGATGGGTACGGGGTGGATGCGGGGGTCGCGGACGATCATGGTCTGGCACTCCTGAGCGCGGTCGCCGGATCATATATCGACGGCGCTCAATTTAGCTTGCGCAATTCGCTGGCCCGATCGTGCCAGCGCCCGATTTATACCTCCAGCGACGCCAGATCGCCCTTCGTTTCCAGCCATTCCTTGCGATCGGCTGCGCGTTTCTTCGACAACAGCATGTCCATGATTTTGGCGGTGCCGTCGTCGCCGGCTTCAAGGTCGCCGACGGTGAGTTGCACGAGGCGACGCGTATCGGGGTGGATTGTGGACTCGCGCAATTGCGAAGGATTCATCTCGCCCAAGCCCTTGAAGCGGGTCACGCTGACGGCGCCCTTGATTTTCTCGCGTTTGATTTTTTCGATGGTCGCGTCGCGCTCGGCCTCGTCGAGGCAATAGAACACGGTCTTGCCGGCGTCGACGCGGAACAGCGGCGGCATGGCGACATAGATGTGGCCTTCACGCACCAGCGCAGGAAAGTGCTTTAGGAACAGCGCCGACAACAAGGTGGCGATGTGCAGTCCGTCCGAATCGGCGTCGGCGAGCACGACGACCTTGCCGTAGCGTAAACCCGATATGTCGTTGTGGCCGGGATCGCAACCAATCGCGACAGCCAGATCGTGGACTTCCTGCGAGGCAAGCACCGAGCCCGATTCCACTTCCCAGGTGTTGAGGATCTTGCCGCGCAGTGGCAGGATCGCCTGGAAATCCTTGTCGCGTGCCTGCCGTGCCGAGCCGCCGGCGGAATCGCCTTCGACCAGGAACAATTCCGTGCGGGAAAGATCGCTGGATGCGCAATCGGCGAGTTTGCCGGGCAGGGCGGGACCCTGGGTGATCTTCTTGCGAACGATCTGTTTTTCGGCCTTGAGCCGCAGGGTCGCGCGCTCGATCGCCAATTGCGCGATGCGTTCGCCGATCTCGACGTGCTGATTCAGGAACAACGCAAACCCGTCGTGTGCCGCATTTTCCACAAATCCCGCGGCGTCGCGCGAGGACAGGCGTTCCTTGGTCTGGCCGGAAAATTGTGGATCCTGCAACTTGACCGATAGCACAAAACTCAAGCGGTCCCACACATCTTCCGGAGCAAGTTTGATTCCGCGCGGCAGTAGATTGCGGATGTCGCAGAATTCGCGCAAGGCTTCGGTCAATCCCGAGCGCAGACCGTTGACGTGGGTGCCGCCCTGCGCCGTGGGAATCAGGTTGACGTAGCTTTCCTGGGTCAGTTCGCCTTCGGGCAGCCAGGCAAGGGCGAAATCGACGGCGCCGGTGTCGCGTTTGAGTGCGCCCAGGTAAAGTTCACGCGGCAGGCAGTCGGCGTCGCCGAGCATCGAACGCAGGTAATCGCGCAGACCATCCTCGTAATGCCACTCGTCCTTTTCGCCGCTGACGGCGTCGGTCAGGCGCACGGTGAGTCCCGCGCAAAGCACAGCTTTCGCGCGTAGAACGTGCTTGAGCTTCGATAGCAAAATCTTTGATGTATCGAAGTATTTTTCTTCTGGCCAAAAATGCAACGTGGTTCCGGTCTGCTTCTTCGGCACGCTGCCGACAACTTTCAACTCGCCGACGCGATCACCGTGCTTGAAGTCCATCCGGTAGATATTTCCGTCGCGCCGGATCGTGACTTCCACCTTCGACGACAGCGCATTGACCACCGACACGCCGACGCCGTGCAGGCCGCCGGAAAAGGCGTAATTCTTGTTCGAGAACTTGCCGCCCGCGTGCAGGCGCGTGAGAATCAATTCCACGCCGGGAATGCCTTCTTCCGGATGAATATCCACAGGCATGCCACGACCATCGTCGCTGACCTCGACCGAGCCGTCGGTATGCAGGGTGACTTCGATCGTCGTCGCATGGCCGGCCAGGGCTTCATCGACGGAATTGTCGACGACTTCCTGCACCAGATGATTCGGCCGCGTGGTGTCGGTATACATGCCGGGACGGCGCTTGACCGGCTCCAGCCCGGACAGCACTTCGATATCGGCGGCGTTGTATTTGCTGGTCATTCCGTGCAATCGGCGAAGATAGTGAAGGGTCGCGATGGTCTGCGCTCACGACGGGAATTGCAAGCCACTCGCAGCCTCTGGCTTCTGCCGGTACAATATCGCTTTACCAGCATCGGATTTTGCTGCGTCATGACTCCTCTGATCTTCGTTACCGGCGGCGTGGTGTCTTCCCTGGGCAAAGGCATCGCGGCGGCGTCGCTTGCGTCCATCCTCGAAGCGCGCGGTCTGCGCGTGACAATGATGAAGCTCGACCCCTACATCAATGTCGATCCTGGCACGATGAGCCCGTTCCAGCACGGCGAGGTCTACGTCACCGACGACGGTGCCGAGACCGATCTGGATCTTGGCCACTACGAGCGCTTCGTGCGCACGCGCCTGACCGGCAAGAATTCGATCACCACCGGCAAGATTTACGAGGCGGTGATCCGCAAGGAACGTCGCGGCGATTATCTGGGCGCCACCGTGCAGGTGATTCCACACATCACCGACGAGATCAAGCGCTGCATCGACGAGGCTACGCGTGGCTACGATGTCGCCCTGGTCGAGATCGGCGGCACCGTCGGCGACATCGAATCGCAGCCGTTACTCGAGGCGATCCGCCAGATTCGCATCGAGCACGGCGCCGACAAGACCCTGTTCATGCACCTGACCCTGGTGCCGTACATCAAGGCCGCCGGCGAGATCAAGACCAAGCCGACCCAGCATTCGGTCAAGGAGTTGCGCGCTCTCGGCATCCAGGCCGATGTGCTGCTGTGCCGCTGCGAGCAACCGCTGCCACAATCGGACCGACGCAAGATTGCGCTGTTCACCAATGTGCCGGAAAAAGCCGTGATCAGCGCGATGGACGTTGACACGATCTACAAGCTGCCACTATGGCTGCATGAGCAGGGGCTGGACGACATCGTCGTGTCGCATCTGCACTTGGACGCGAAGCCGGCGAACCTGGGCGAATGGGAACGTACGGTCGAGGCGATCGAGCATCCGAAAGACGACGTCACCATCGCCATCATCGGCAAATACGTCGAACACAAGGATGCGTACAAATCACTCGGCGAGGCACTGCGTCACGGCGGTCTGAAACAGTCGACGCGGGTAAACTTGCGCTGGCTCGAATCCGAAGACATCGAAACGCGCGGCGCGGAAATTCTGAACGATGTCGACGGCATCCTCGTGCCCGGCGGTTTCGGCAAGCGCGGCTTCGAGGGCAAGATCGCGGCGGCTAAATTCGCGCGCGAACGCAAGATTCCCTATTTCGGAATCTGCTACGGCATGCACGCTGCGGTGGTGGACTTCGCCCGCAGCATCGCCGCCTTGCCCGGCGCCAATTCCAGCGAGAACGACAAGCATTGTGCCGATCCGGTGATCGCCTTGATCACCGAATGGACGACGGGTACGGGCGACGTGGAAAAGCGCGACGAGGCTTCCGACAAGGGTGGCACCATGCGCCTGGGTGCGCAGGAATGCCGACTCAAGGCCGGATCGCTGTCGCGCGAAATGTATGGTCAGGATGTGATCCGCGAACGTCATCGCCATCGCTACGAATTTAACAACCGCTATCGCCAGCAGTTCGAGGATCTCGGTCTGGTCATCGCCGGCAAGTCGATGGACGACTTGTTGGTCGAGATGGTGGAACTGCCGCCGCAACAGCATCCGTGGTTCGTCGCTGGCCAGTTCCATCCGGAATTCACTTCGACTCCGCGCGACGGCCATCCGTTGTTCAACGGTTTCGTGCGCGCGGCACGCGAGTACAAGGCCGTGCGCAGTGCGCCGCGCTTGGCGAAGGAAGCGGTGGCATGAAAAAAATGCTCGTCATTCCGGCAGGGAGTGCCGGAATCCAGAAGCCAGGGAGGGCAACGTGTCGATATTTGCCAGTTCGGCATCCGTGCAGTCTGGATTCCGGCACTCCCTGCCGGAATGACGGTGCTGCATTATGAAACTCTGTGGCTTCGACGCCGGCCTCGACAAACCACTATTCCTGATCGCCGGCCCCTGCGTCATCGAGTCCGAGCAATTGCAGATCGACACTGCAGGTACGCTCAAGGAAATCACCGGCAAGCTCGGTATACCTTTTATCTTCAAATCGAGTTTCGACAAGGCCAATCGTACCTCAGCGTCGAGTTTTCGTGGCCCGGGAATGGAAGCAGGCCTGTGCATCCTCGCTGAAGTGAAACACCAACTCGGCGTACCCGTGCTCACCGATGTCCACGAATACACGCCGCTGAATGAAGTCGCTGCCGTTGTCGATGTACTGCAAACGCCAGCGTTTCTGTGCCGGCAAACCGACTTCATTCAAAATGTCGCCAAGGCCGGCAAGCCGGTGAACATCAAGAAAGGCCAGTTCCTCTCGCCGTGGGAAATGAAACACGTTTCCGAGAAGGCACTGGCAACCGGCAACACGCAGATCATGGTTTGCGAACGCGGTGCCAGTTTCGGCTACAACAATCTCGTTTCCGATATGCGCAGCCTCAGTGTCATGCGTGACACCGGTTGCCCGGTCGTGTTCGACGCGACCCATTCCGTGCAATTGCCTGGCGGAGCGAATGGCAAATCCGGAGGCCAGCGCGAATTCGTGCCTGTGCTCGCACGCGCCGCTGTCGCCGTCGGCATCGCCGGCATCTTCATGGAAACGCATCCGGACCCGGACAAGGCGCTAAGCGACGGACCGAATGCATGGCCGTTGGGGAAGATGGCGGCGTTG
>JANWJJ010000066.1 GCA_025451955.1 Rudaea sp.
ATGCTGGGCAATGGCAAGAAGCGCGAAGCCGCATGAGCGCAACCGCGATGAAACCCTTGATCGAAGTGCCGATCACGCTGCGCTGGCGCGATCTGGATGCGTTTAATCATGTCAACAATTCCACATTTCTCACCTATCTCGAAGAGTCGCGCCTAATCTGGTTCACCCGGATCGACGGAGCCTGGAACGGCGAAGATTTCATGCCAGTAATCGCTGCTGCGCATGTCAACTACCGCGCGCAATTGTCCTGGCCCGGACAGATCGTGATCGAGCTGGTCTGCGAACGCCTCGGCAACAGCTCGCTCACGATCGCGCATCGCATCGTCGATGCGGCGAACCGGGGAAAAGTATACTGCGACGGTAACGCCGTCCTGGTGTGGATCAATCCGGCGAATGGCAAACCCGTAGCGCTGCCGGAGGCGATCCGCCGCGCTTGTCAGTGAGTGACCGGCGCCGCATCGCGCACCGGGAAGTCCGCGGTAACACCGCCGCCAGCTTCGGTGGAAATGTGGATTTTTACCGAATCACCCGGTTTCAAATCGCGCTTGGGCTGCATCAGCATGAAATGCCTGCCGCCGGGCGTGAAATCCACGCTCGCACCTGGCGCAATCTCGAGCTTGCCCAGCGGCCGCATGCGCTCGACGCCGTTTTCCTCAACGCTTTGGTGCAGCGACACCGAACCGAAGTCGGCGCTCTCGGCGCCGGTGACGGTCACCGGCGCATCGCCAACATTGCGCAAAACGGCATAACCCGCCAGCATCATCGCGCCCGGCGGCGCCGTGCGAATCCACGCGTGCACGACCATCAACTTTCCCGCAGCGCCTGCCTGGCCGACGCTGCCGATTGTCAGCAGCAAGGCCATCGCCCATCGTTCTCGCCATTTTGTGTGCATGTTCGCCGCGCTCGAAGTTTGGCATATGATAACCGCAGCGCCTCCGGGAGGTTTTCATGCTCAACATCATCCGCCACGATGCCATCGTCGAACTGCGCCTGGCGCGCCCGCCGGTCAACGCACTCGATCCGGAGCTGGTGCGGCGTCTGCGCGCCGCGGTCGAAGCCGCACCAGCACAGGGTGCGCGCGGCATCGTGCTGTCGGGGCATCCGGGCATGTTCTCGGCCGGGCTCGATGTTCCTGCCTTGCTGCAACTCGACCGTCCCGCGCTGATCGCGTTCTGGCAGGATTTTTTCGGGCTGTGCGCGGCGCTGGCCAATTCGCCGATTCCTGCCGTAGCCGCCATCAGCGGCCACAGCCCGGCCGGCGGCGCCGTGCTTGCCATCTTCTGCGATTACCGGGTGATGGCGCGCAGCAGCGATCCGGAAAAACCTTTCCGTATCGGCCTGAACGAGGTGCAGGTCGGCCTGTCCGTGCCGGAATGTATACAATTTGCCTTGCGTCGACTGATCGGCCGCTACCGTGCCGAGCGCCTGATGGTTTCCGGCATCATGCCAACGGCCGAACAAGCCTTGACGCTGGGCATGGTCGACGAACTCGCCGATGCCGAACACGTCGTCGCGCGCGCGCTCGACTGGCTGCACGCCCTGCTCAAACTGCCGCCACAGGCAATGTCCACGACACGCCTGCTCTCGCGCTCGGACCTCATCGACGTGTTCGCCGATCCGACAGCGTTGTCGGTCGAGGAATTCGCTGATGGCTGGTTCGGCGCGGAATCGCAGACGGTGTTGAAGGGGCTGGTGGAGAAGCTGAAAGCGAAGTGACGCGATCTCCGCGGTTCGCTCAGCCCGTCGCCACGGGTCGCTTCGGATCACTGCTCCAACCACTCCATGACGGCGCGTAGAGTCGCGAACCCGCGAGGCCGGCATGTTCCATCGCCAACAGGTTATGGCAGGCGGTCACGCCTGATCCGCACATGTTCACGACGTCGTCCGGCGCGTGCGTTCCAAGCAAGGCTTCAAACTCGGCACGCAATACCGCAGGCGATTTGAAGCGACCATCGGCGGCCAGATTTTCTCCGAAAAAACGGTTGCGCGCACCGGGCACGTGACCGGCGACACGATCCAGCGGTTCGGTTTCGCCGCGATAACGCGGCGCGGCGCGGGCATCGACCAGCAGCATTTGTGGCTTTTGCAGCATTTGCGCCAGGGCATCGGTGTAGATGATCTGCGCCGGATCGAACTCGACGGAAACCTGCGTCGGCACACGCGGCGGAATGTCGCTCGTCATCGGCAATCCCGCCACTGTCCATGCTTGCAGACCACCATCGAGCACGGCGACATCCTGCGCGCCGGCGAGCCGCAACATCCACCACAAACGCGCGGCGGCCAAGGCGCCGTTGGCGGTGTCGTAGGCAATCACGGGCATTTCCGGCGTCCAGCCCCAGCGTCCGAGTGCCGCTGAAAATGCGCTGACGTCCGGCAGCGGATGGCGGCCCAAACCCTGCTTTGACAGATCCGACAGATCGCGGTTCAGATCGGCATAGACCGCGCCCGGGATATGCGCCTGCGCGTAGTCGCGCGCGCTGCGTGTGGCGTCGGCCAGATCGAAACGGCAATCGACGATCAACACGTTTCGATCTTGCGCCAGCTTTGCCAATCCGGCGGCATCAATCAGGGTTCGCAGTTTCATGTCACGGCCTCCATCCGGCGCACCAGACTCAGCAACATCGCGGCGGTCGCACCCCAGATGTTGTTTCCCTCGTAGAGGAACTCAAAAATCTCGCGCGGCCGATCGCGATAGACGACACGACGTTGGCGCAAATTGGCCGGATCGAGGAAAAATGCCAGCGGCACCTCGAACACCGCGGCGACTTCGCGCGGGTCCGGCAGCGCACGATAGGCCGGATCGATATCGGCGACAACCGGCGTGACGCAATAGCCGCTGATCGTCTCGAAGCAATCCAGATAGCCGAACGGTCGCACCAGCGCGGGCGCGATGCCGACCTCTTCCTGGGTTTCGCGCAACGCCGCGGCCATGGCGTCGCGATCGCCCGCCTCGATGCCACCGCCAGGGAAGCTGATCTGACCGGCGTGCTGACTCAGGTTATCGGTGCGCCGGGTAAACAACACAGCCAAGCCATCCGCGCGCGCGATGATCGGCACCAGCACCGCCGCCGGCCGCCGTTCGGCGGTGTCGAGCAGATCGCGTATTTCGCAGTGATTCCAGCCCGGCGCGCACGGCGGATCGTCGAGGGCACGCACCGCACGATGCAAACGTTGCGGAATCGTTGCGACGATCGCGATCACGGCGACGGCCTGTCTGCAGCGCGTTGCGGCAACACTTCGTTCATCAGGCGTGCCCGCTCGGCATCGCTGTAGCCGATCCAGTGCGCAATCTCGTCCATGGAGCGATGGCAACCTTTGCACAAGCCCGAGGCATCCACTTCACAGATGCCTACACAAGGGCTGAGCAGAGGTTTTTGCGAGATTAGAAACGACATGATAAGAGTGGGAATTCTCTAATAATCTTGCTAGATTAGCACCAAATTCTCAGATGAAACTTTAACCGCATGCTCGCATTGGCGACCAAGGTGGTGACCGATTACGGCAAGGTGCTGGCCCAGGTGCAACCCGGGTTGCACGGTCTGCCCGAATCGCTGTTGCCGCATTCCAAAACGCAAATCCGCAATGCGATCTTCATGCTGCTGGAGAATCTGGAGCCGGAACACACGGCTCTCAAGGAGAGTCTGGCGCGTGGTTACGTCTATCTGGCCCAGTTCGTTCCTGATGCCGATGCGGCGATGCTGGCGAAGGAACCGGCCAGCGCCAACGAAACTGCCAATCTTGAAGTCAGCAACGAACCGGCCATGCGCTTGATGAACCGGATCAAGCTGGATATGGAACGCGCCCTGGAAGAACTGCACGCATTCGGCGGCTTGAGTCCGGTGAAATAATCGGCGAAATAAAACGCCGCGACGAACGCGGCGTTCTTTTGCAACTGGATCCCGGCTCAGCGTGCACCCATAGCACTGGCCGGGATGAGTTCATCCTGAACTCACTTGATGCTGATCAACTTGATCTCGAACACCAACGCTTCGTTCGGACCGATCCGCGGCGGCTGGCCGCGTTCGCCGTAGGCCAATTCGGACGGCACGAAAATCTGCCAATGATCGCCTTCGCGCATCAGCGGCAGCACATCCTGCCAGCCCTTGATCACGTCGCCGACCTTGAAGTGCACCGGTTCACCGCGCGCGAACGAGCTGTCGAATTCCAGGCCGTTGGACAGCGAGCCACGATAGTGCACGGTGACTTCGCTCGACAACGTCGGATGACGAGTACCTGTGCCATCTTCGATCACGCGGTACTGCACGCCGGAAGGCAGGCTGACGATACCCTTCTTCGATTTGTTGTCCGCCATGAACTTGCGGCTCTTGGCCAGGTTATCGCCGGCAAGCTTGTCGAATTCGGTCTTGGCCTTGGTATACATTTGATACTGCATGCGCGAGAGCAGATCGTGCATAGTGTCATCGGACACCGTCGGCTTGCGCTTGGCGAAACCGTCCTGCATCGCGCGGATAACCGTGTTGATGTCGATATCGAGCTTGCGCTCGTTGAAATCGTTGCCGATCTGGAAACCGATCGCATAGGACAGATTGGGCTTGTCCGCCGCGGTAAGCGGCGCAGGCGGTGTCTGCTGCTGTGCCTCGGAACCGGCAGCGGCTTTTGCGGCCGTGCCTCCAGTCTGTGCGAACGCCGCACCGGCGGCGAGCATTGCCGCTGCAATCACTGACCAACGCAAAATCATGCAAACCTCCAACAAGTATGAATGCCGAACATCGTGCGGTGCGGCGAACGGGCTGCGGGCCGGCACGAAAGCGCGCCATCTTACCTGACCTTGCCTACCGCAGCCACCGGCACACATGACAACAGACCCAACCTGAACGGCCGCTGCCTGCGCTGCTATCATCCACGCCCCGTCCGAGCCGAATTCATCCGCCACAGGGGATTGAGCATGAATCCGCAGCGCTATCTGTTTGTCGCCTTGTTGGTCGGTGCGGCCGCCGCGACCGCAGCGACGAATCCTGCGGTCACGCCACGACCGAGTTTTGCGCAACCCGCGCTTTCTCCAGATAGCAGCCAGATCGCCTTCGTGTCCGGCAGCGCAATCTGGTCGGTCGCCGCCGGCGGTGGCGCCGCCCATCTGCTGATTGCCGACAAGGGCAGCGATTCGCGCCCGCTGTACTCGCCCGACGGGCGCCGCTTGGCCTTCGTGTCGACCGCCACTGGCAACGGCAATATCTATGTACTCGATCTCGCCGCGGGATCGCTGACACGCATCACCTACGCCGACATGCCCGATCAGCTCGATGCCTGGTCGCGCGATGGCCAGTGGCTGTACTTCAGTTCAAGCCGCGACAACGTTGGCGGTATGCAGGCCGTTTACCGCGTTCGCTCGGCCGGCGGCACGCCGATGCCGGTGTCGCTGGAGGCCTATCGCAACGAATCCCAGTCCGCCCCATCGCCCGACGGCGCCAACGTTGCGCTGATCGGCCACGGCATGGGCGATTTCCAATGGTGGCGCCACGGCCACAGTCACATCGATGAAGGCGCGGTATGGCTGCTCAAGGACGACGGCACGCACAGTTACACGCGACTGACGCCGGATGACGCGCGTGCCGACTGGCCGATGTGGGCAGCCGACGGACATTCGCTTTTTTACATGTCTGATAGAGGCAGGTCCGATCGTGGCGGCGTGGAAAATATCTGGCACGTGCAACTCGACGGTAGCGAAGCCGCGCTCACGCACTTTACCGATGGCCGCGTGCTGTGGCCGACGATTTCCGCCGATGGCCGCACCATCGCCTTCGAGCGCGACTTCGGCATCTGGACGGTGGATGCGCAAACCGGACAAAGCCAGGCCGTGGCGATCACGCTTGCCGGCGCGGTCAGTCCACCGGCCGAGAAACACGAGACGCTGCACAAGGATTTTACCGATCTGGCGCTGTCGCCGGATGGCAAGAAACTCGCGGTGATCGTCCACGGCGATGTCTACGCGGCCGATGCGGACAAAGGCGGTCAAGGCACGCGTGTCACACAAACGCCAGGCGCGGAGTACGGCGTGGTCTGGGCGCCGGACAGCCGCCGCATCGTTTACGGCAGCGAACGCGGCGACGGCGATCATCTGTATCTGTACGATTTCGTCAGCGGCACGGAAACGCAACTTACCGACGGCGCGAGCCAGGATACCGATGCCGCGTTTTCGCCTGACGGCAAATCGCTCGCCTTCCTGCGCGATGGCCACAGTCTGTGCGTGCTGGATCTGTCCAGTCATCGCGTGCGCATCCTGAGCGATGCGCGCATCGACTTGCACCGCCCGCTCGGCGGCACCGAGCACCCTCTGGCGTGGTCACCGGATGGCCGCTGGATCGCCTATCTGGCCTGGGGCGATCGCATGTTCCGCAATGCCTGGGCGGTGGCCGTGGCCGATGGCAAGCAGATACCGCTGAGCTTTCTCGCCAACGCTTTCGCCACCGATATTGCATGGAATACCAGCAGCGATTCGCTGTTGTTCGTCACCGCGCAACGCACCGAACAAGGTCAGGTGGCCAGCGTGGATCTGCTGCCACGCACACCAAAGTTTCGCGAGAACCAGTTTCTCGACCTGTTCAAGGACTCGACACCGTCAACGCTTCCGCATGACGACAATGGCAAGCCACACGCCGCTGACAGCGACAAACATGCTGGCGAGAAAGGCGTAGACGAGAAAAGCAAGCTGCACGCTCCGCCCAAGGCGGTGCAGATCGAAGCCAACGGCATCCGCGAACGTCTCGACCTGCTGCCTATCGGACTCGATGTGCAAGCGGCCACGCCCAGCCCGGATGGAAAAATTCTGCTGATCACCGCACAGACGGCAGGCAAGACCAATCTCTACGCCTGGCCGCTGGATCCGCTGGACACCAAACCGCCGGTGGCGCGCCAGCTCACCTCCAGCCCCGGCGACAAACTCGCCGCGCAATTCAGCGCGGACAGCAAGACCGTGTTCTACCTCGACGACGGCGTCGTGCATTCGCTGGCGCTGGCCGCAGGCAGCAAGGACAAGGCACTCGATGTCGGTGCAGATGTGGATATCGACTTCAGCGCAGAAAAAACGACGATGTTCAACGAAACCTGGACTTGGCTGCGCGACAACTTCCACGATCCGAAAATGCACGGCGTCGACTGGAATGCCGTGCGCACCGAATATGCGCCGCTGATCGCCGGCGCGCCGACGCCGGATTCGCTGTTGCGCCTGCTCAATCTGATGGTTGGCGAACTCGATGCCTCGCATTCGGGTGTGCGCAGCGGCGCGCATCCCATCACGATTACCGGTAGCCTCGGCCTGCAATTCGACCGCGCCGCCTACGAGCAGCATGGACAGTTTCGCGTCGCCGCCATCGTGCCGTTGTCGCCTGCCGATGTGAGCGGCAAGATCCACGTCGGCGATTTTCTGCTGGCGGTGGACCATCATGCACTCGGCGCCGACAGCAATCTCGACGCGACGCTTGCCGATCGCATCGGCCACAAAACCACGCTGCGTATTGCCGCCGCTGCCGGCGGCCGCGACGCGCACGACGTCGAAGTCAAACCGATCGATTCGCGCTCCGAAGGCGAACTGGCCTATGCCGCCTGGGTCGAGCGCAATCGTGCCTATGTCGAACGGATCAGCCACGGACGTCTGGGCTATGCCCACCTGCGCGACATGTCGATGGATTCGCTGCAACGGTTCTATAAGGATCTCGATGCGCAGAATTCCGTGCGCCAAGGTGTGGTGATCGACGAGCGCAACAATTTTGGCGGCTTCGTCAACGCCTACGCGCTGGATGTGCTGTCACGGCGCCCCTACCTCAACATGACGTTTCGCGGTTTCACCACGCCGACGCCGGCGCGCAGCATGCTCGGCCAGCGCGCGCTGGAACGTCCGACCGTGCTGATCACCAATCGCGTCACCTTGTCCGACGGCGAGGATTTCAGCGAAGGCTATCGTGCCCTCGGTTTGGGCAAGATCGTTGGCGAACCCACCGCCGGCTGGATCATCTACACTACCAACGAGAAGCTGATCGACGGCTCGTCCGTGCGTCTGCCCTTTATCACCATCACCACGACCGATGGCAAGCCGCTGGAACTGCATCCACGACCGGTGGACGTACCGGTGGCGCGACCGCTGGGCGAAGCATATCAAGGCAAGGACAGCGATCTGGATGCCGCCGTCGGCACCCTGTTGGCGCAGATCGACGCGGCACGCTGACGCTGCCGCTCAGCCCGCCTTTCCCGCCACCAGATTCACCGTCAACGCCACGATGATGACGTTGAAAAAGAACGCGACCACGCCGTGCACCATCGCCAGCCGGCGCATGCGCCGATCGCAGATCTGCACATCGGACACCTGGAAGGTCATGCCGATGGTAATGGCGAAGTAGACAAAGTCCCAGTAATCCGGCTCCTTTGTGCCGGGAAAGTCCAACCCATGTCTGGCTCCTTCGTGGTCGCCGTAATAGCCGTAATAGCCGTGGGCATAGTGCAAGGCGAACATCGTATTAAGGAACAGCCACGACAACAGCAGGCTGCCGGCTGCGAGCAAGATGCCGAACAAGCTGCCGGCGCTCGTGAGTTTCAGTTCGAGTCCCAGCGCGACCAGGACGATCGCCGAGAACACCACATTGCCCAACAGAAAACCCCAGGGGCCGCCATCCTCGAGGCGAGCACGCAGGCACATGGATTGCGGCGTAGCGTGCTCGAACATATGCGCCAACGCGATCAGGAACAACACCGCGCCGAGATCGAATCCGCACAGCAGCGCTTGCACCGGCGGCATGCCGCAACGACTGGCGACGACGATGGTGATCGCGCAAACCAGGGCGGCGATGATGAAGCGCGGACGCCGGCGCCAACGCTGCAACTGGCGGTGCAGGCGGCTGGTCTTTTGCGGCAGCGGCGCGGTGGTCATGCAGAAATCGCCGTGAAGGATTCGTGCCGGCTCATTCGTGTCCACCAGAATATTTCTTCTCGCCCGCGGTCACGCGCAAGCCGAGACGATTCTGCGGCGTTGGCAAGGGGCAAGTTGCAAACGGCGTGAACGCGCACGGTGGATTGTAGGCCTGATTGAAATCCAGGATCACCTTGCCATCCTTTGGCATCGCGGTATACAAAAACCGCGCTGCGCCATAGGTTTCCTTGCCACTGGTCTTGTCGGCAAAGACCAGAAACAGATCCGTATCGCCGGGATTTTCGATCATCGGTTCGACGCGATAAGTTTTGCCATCGCGCTGGAATATCGCCACACCCGGCACGACAACCTTGTCCATCTGGCCAAGAATATTCGCTTCCTCGACTTCGTGTGGCGGATCGTAGGTTTCCCATTTGGCTTCGATGCGCCAGCTCGGATCGATGTCGAAATAATCGATGCCGGCGAAATGCGTGCGTGTCGGCGCGTTGCTGTCCTTGATGCGCAAACCGTATTTGTCGCCGCGATGCACGAGATAGAAACTCGTCGTGCCAAATGCAACCGTGGTCGGTTTTTCGTGGCCGTCGTCAAGCAGTTCGGCGTCCGCTTTCTTCACGCCGTCGATCGTTGCGTCGGCCTTTGCATCGAGCGCGATCGCGGCCTTGCCGTCGGCAAGCGTTATCTTGCCCAGATGCGGCGGCGCGCTGGCGATAACGAGATCATTGTCCTTCGCCGAGCCGAGCGTGTTCGCGCCATCCTTGAGCCAATCCAACCCGACCAGACTGAGCCAGCCATTCGGCGCCTTCAAGCGCTCGACCCGATGCGCCCGCCAGGATTCAATCTGCTGGCGATAAGCCGCTGAACCATCACCCATGCCGGCATGACTCACACCAACACCCGTGGCGAGCACCGCGCCAACGATCAATCCGACTGAATAGAACATTCTGTACTCCAGTAAATGTGGATAAATTAGCGTCCCCGCATAAACATCCGATCGAGTTCCGCGACGGAAATCTGCACCCAGGTCGGACGGCCGTGATTGCACTGATCGGAACGCTCGGTCGCCTCCATTTCGCGCAAGAGTGCGTTCATTTCCGGCAAGGTCAAGCGCCGATGCGCGCGCACGGAACCGTGACAGGCCATCGTCGACAGCACTTCGTTGCGAGTTTCCTCGATCCGACGCGAATTGCCGTGCGCAAGCAGATCGCCGAGCACATCGCGCACCAGACCGCCAACATCGGCGCCTTCGAGCAAACCGGGGTAGCGCTTGACGGTGAGGCTCTGCGGGCCGCTGCGCACGATGTCGAATCCCAATTCAGCCAGGCGCTCGCCGTACTCTTCGGCACAGGCCGCTTCGCGTTCGCTCACCGCAAGCATCAGCGGCACGAGCAACAATTGCGCGCGGATTCCGTCGCAAGCTTGCGCTGTCTTCAATTTCTCGTAGGTGACACGCTCATGTGCGGCGTGCATATCTACCAACACCAGACCCTGCGCGTTTTCGGCGAGGATATAAATCCCGGCAAGTTGCGCCAGGGCGTAACCCAGCGGTGGCACGTCGGATTCATTGGCCGCGAGCGCGTCAGTATTTCCACTTGTGGAATTTGTCGCAAATGTAGCATTTGCAGCGACGCCTGAACCGCCGCCGAGCAAGGCCGCATACGCCGCCAGCGGTTCGCGCACGCCAAGTCCCAGTCCGACCTGCCCGCGCCAGCCGGACGTTGTGACCGCAGCAACGGACGCCGCAGGCGCGGCCGCTTCGCCGCCGGCGCGTGTCTGCGCCAGCGCTTCGTTGAGCGTGCGATAGAGAAAATCGTGAATCAGCCGGCTTTCGCGAAATCGTACTTCGGACTTGGCCGGATGCACATTCACGTCCACCGTTTCCGCAGGCACATCGAGAAACAGCGCATAGGCAGGATGGCGACCGTGAAACAGCACGTCGGCATAGGCCTGACGCACCGCGTGCGTGACGACGCGGTCGCGCACCAGGCGGCCGTTGACGTAAAAATATTGCTGATCGGCCTGCGCGCGCGAGGTGATGGGCAATCCAACCCAGCCCGACAGATGCAATCCGGCAGCGGTATGATCGATGTGCAGGCTTTGCGCTGAAAACTCCGCACCGAGAATCTCGCCAAGCCGCGCGGTCAACGCCGCCGCGTTTCCGGCCGGGCGCAGCAATCGCACTGGTTTGGCATTGTGGCTCAGGCGAAATTCGACCTGTGGCTGCGCCAACGCGATCGCCTTGACGAGTTCATCAATATGCCCGAACTCGGTGCGCTCGGCGCGCAGGAATTTCCGCCGTGCTGGAACATTGTGGAAAATGTCGCGTACTTCGACCGTGGTTCCCGGCGGATGTTGCGCAGGACGCAGTGGCGTGATCCGGCCGGCCTCAATACCGATGCTCCATGCCGCATCGGCATCGGCCCGGCGCGACGTCAGGGCGAAGCGCGAAATCGAGGCGATCGATGCCAGCGCTTCGCCGCGAAAACCGAGCGTGCGCACGCGTTCCAGATCTTCAAGCGTGGCGATCTTGCTGGTCGCGTGTTGCGCCAGCGCGAGCGGCAAATCATCGGCCGCGATGCCACTGCCGTCGTCGCGCACCCGGATCAGGCGCGAGCCGCCGTCCTCGACGTCGATTTCGATGCGCGTGGCGCCGGCATCCAGACTGTTTTCGATGAGTTCCTTGACCACCGAAGCCGGGCGCTCGACTACCTCGCCCGCGGCGATCTGGTTGACAAGTTCAGGTGGGAGTTGGCGGATGCGCGGCATGGACGCCGAGCATCATAGCGAATCTGCATGTGCAGGTGTCTTAGGATTTCGGTACGCGCGCTGCGACGGCGTCGTCGGCCAGCGCGTTGTCATCGTCATCCGCGGCGGGGTTGCGCATGGCGACCGGCGCGGACTTGTCCTTGCGTGCATTCACGGCAAACCAACTGCCGGGCGGTGGTGTCGCACGAAAATAACTGCGCATGCCGTCGAGGATCGCATCGGCGAGTTTGGCACGCTGCGTGGGACTGTTCAGGCGTTTTTCCTCGGAGGGATTGGTGATGAACGCGGTCTCAACCAGGATCGACGGCACATCCGGCGAACGCAGCACCACGAAGTTCGCTTTCTCCACATAGCCCCGGTGAGTCGGCCCGATCTTTTCCAGTGCGTGCAGCACTTGATTGGCGACCGCGCCACTGGCTTCCAGCGTAGCGCCCTGCGACAGGTCCAGCAGCACGGCGGCCAGGGTGTTGTCCTTGTCTTCGAGCTTGACCCCGCCGACCAGATCGGCGCGGTTTTCGCGATCGGCAAGCCAACGCGCCGCTTCGTTGGTGGCACCGCGCGGCGACAGCATCCACACCGAGGAACCGCGCGCATCGCCACTGCTGTAGGCATCGGCGTGGATCGAAACGAACAGGTCCGCCTTGGCCTTGCGCGCTTTCTCGTAACGCTGCTTGAGCGGAATGAAGTAATCGCCATCGCGCGTCAATACCGCACTCATCCCGGGCTGCTTGTCGATCAGGCGCTTGAGATCGCGGGCGACGGCCAGGGTGATGTCTTTCTCGTGTGTGCCGTTGCTGCCGGTAGCGCCAGGGTCCTCGCCGCCATGACCGGCATCGATGGCGATGACGACGTTGCGCGGCTTGGCTTCGAGAGCTCGCGCATTCTTGACCACGGCCGCGCGCGATTTTCCCTTATTATACAAATCCACAATCAGGCGGTAACCGGCGCCGTCTGCCGGCGATAACAGAAAACTCTTGGGCCGCACCGCGCCGGCAAGATCGAACACCACGCGCACGTCGCCCTTGCCTTGTTTGCCGGTACGCACAGATTTGAGCAGACCCTCACTTGGTGGCGTGGTAAAGCCGGCGGCGAGGGTCGCCGCGTGCAGATCGATGACGATGCGATCGGGATTGCCAATAGCAAACAGCTTGTAGTCCACGGGGCCGGAAAGCTCAAACGTGGTGCGCGTATATTCCGGCGTCGGTGATACACGCACCGCACGAATTTCGGTCGCCTGCACGGTGATGGCGCAAGCCAGCAGCAAGATGCCGCCAACGATCCGTTGCCACCGATTGGACGCATTTCCCCTCATGCGCCGTATTCAACCGCAAAACGCAGGTGAATTTCAAGGGTTTTCTTATACAAATCTGTGTTTTATACGAAATTACTTTATTTGAGATAAGGAATACACGCTAACTTGCTGTCCTGAATGGACCAACCGAACCCGGATCGACAATGCCAAGCCACTGCCTTCCGACCGGTGAAACCGCTTCCAGGCGGAGGTCGCGACCGTGTGCCGCATGCGCCAGATGCACGATCAAATCCGGGCTGGGCAAGGCGCCCACGGCACGCTCCGGCCATTCGATCAACCACAGATGACGCCCGACATCGAGGTCGCGCAAACCGAGCCATTCCACCTCATCGGCGGCGGCAATGCGGTACAGGTCCAGATGCTGGATCGTCAGCGACCCCAGCGTGTAGGACTCGATCAGACTGTACGTCGGACTCTTGACCCGCCCGTCGACGCCGAGTGCGACCAGCAACGCACGCGCGAAGGTGGTCTTGCCCGCGCCGAGTTCCCCAACCAAATGGATAGCACCGCCCGCCGATACGGCCGGCGCCAGCGCGCGCGCCATGCCGACCAGCGCAGTTTCGTCAATATCCTCGCGGACTACCACGTCATGCTCGATCACATCATGCCCGATCACGCTATGCTCGGTCATCGAAAGACCGCGCGTTGCGCAATTTGTGCAAATGGTTAAAAAGGTCGCCAGCCAGAATGCCCGCCTCGCCGCTTTCGGCTGCCGCCGCGTCGCCGGCCTGTGCATGCACGGCCACGCCCAGGCGCGCCGCGCGCCAGGCAGTCAATCCTTGTGCCAGCAAGCCGGCGATGACGCCGGTGAGCACATCGCCCATGCCCGCGGACGCCATGCCGGGATTGCCCCAGGGGCACACCTCGACGGCACCATCCGGGCGCGCCACGAGACTGCCGGCGCCCTTGAGCACGATCACGGCACCGTAACGCGAGGCCAGCGTGCGCGCCGCGGCAAAACGGTCGCGCGCTACGTCCACAGTATCGCATCCAAGCAAACGTGCCGCTTCGCCGGGGTGCGGCGTCAGCACCGTCTCGGCAGCGAATTGGCGAGGCGCTTTCGCCAGAAGATTCAATCCATCGGCGTCCACGACCAGCGGTTTGGCGGCAGCGAGTGCGGACTGCCACAAGGCATGGCTCCAGTCGCCCTGCCCCAGGCCCGGCCCGAGCGCGACAACACTGGCGCGATCGAGTAGTGGTGCCAGCGCTGCCGCATCGACGATTGCATGCGCCATCAGCTCCGGCCGCGCGGCATTGATCGCGCTCACGTTATCGGCGCGCGTCGCCACGCTGACCAGACCGGAGCCAACGCGCAACGCCGCTTCGCCAGCCAGGCGGATTGCACCGCCCATGCCGTGATCGCCGCCGACCGCCAGCACATGTCCGAAATTCCCTTTGTGCGCATCGCGCGGACGCTGCGGCAGCCACGCCGCCATGCGGCACAGATCGAGCAGTCCTGCATCGGCAGGAAAATGTTTATACAAGGTTTCCGGCAATCCCAGTGTATCGAGCAGCAAGTCGCCGCGGTGATCCAGCGCCGCGCCGGTGAACAGACCGCGCTTGTGTGCGACGAAAGTGATGGTCGCCGCGGCGTGTATGGCGATACCGAGCGCATTGCCGGTGTCGGCATCAATGCCAGAAGGAACGTCGAGCGCGAGTACGGGAGGATACCCATCTGCATTGATTCGTTCGATCAACACACGCGCCGCGCCGTCGACGGAGCGCGTCAAGCCGGTGCCGAAAATCGCATCGACGCAGACATCAGCCGAAGGCAAGCCCGCATCCATGCCCGCAATCGTGCCGCCGGCCGCCAGCCATGCGGTACATGCGCGCGCCGCATCGCCGCCGTCGGCGGGTTTGGCCAAGGCGCAGACGACCGCATCCAGTCCCGCTTCGCGAATCATCGCCGCCAGCAGATAGCCGTCGCCGCCATTGTTACCGCTTCCGCACACCACCACGATGCACCGCGCCTGCGGCCAGCGCGTGCGCAAAACCCGCCATGCCGCTGCCGCCGCACGCTGCATCAGCACGTAGCCGGGTATGCCCAGCGATGCGATCGCTTGACGATCGAGCGCGTGGGTTTGTGCGGTGGTGTACAGGCAACTGCTCATGCGCAAAGTTTATACTTTGCCGTGTGAACCTGCCCGACTACGCCAAACTTGCCGACGACATCAAACGCTGGGGCAGCGAACTGGGCTTCCAGCAGGTCGGCATCAGCGCGACCGATTTGGACGAAGACGAGACGCATCTGCTGAATTGGCTCGCCGCCGGCCATCATGGCGCGATGGATTACATGCAGCGCCACGGTGTCAAACGCAGCCGCCCGGCAGATCTGGTCGCCGGCACGCTGCGCGTGATTTCGGTACGCATGGATTATGACCCGCCCGCGGCACGCGACGCCTGGGAAGTGATCGACGCTCCGGCACTCGGTTACGTTTCGCACTATGCGCTCGGCCGCGATTATCACAAACTGATGCGGCAGCGCTTGCAGAAACTTGCCGATCGTGTCGCCGCGCATATCGGCCCGTTCGGCTATCGCGCCTTTGTCGATTCCGCGCCGGTGCTGGAAAAAGCGCTGGCGCGCAATGCGGGCCTGGGTTGGATCGGCAAGCACACGGCCCTGATCAATGCCAATGCAGGCTCGTGGTTTTTCCTCGGCGAGTTGTATACCGACCTGCCGCTACCCACAGACGCGCCGGCGAGCGCGCATTGCGGCACCTGCGAGCGTTGTATACAAATCTGCCCGACTCAGGCGATCGTCGCGCCCTACCAGCTCGATGCGCGCCGTTGTATCTCGTACCTGACCATCGAACTGCGCGAAAGTATTCCGCTCGAGTTGCGGCCGCTGATCGGCAATCGCATCTATGGCTGCGACGATTGCCAGCTTGTTTGTCCCTGGAACAAGTTTGCGAAGAAAAGCATCGAAGCGGATTTTGCCGTGCGCCACGGCCTCGACGGCGCCGCGTTGACGGCCCTGTTCGCGTGGAGCGAAACGGAATTCCTGACTCGGACCGAAGGCTCGGCGATCCGCCGCATCGGCCACGAATGCTGGCTACGCAATATTGCGGTGGCGCTGGGCAATGCACCGCGTAGCGACGAAATTATCGCTGCGTTGCGCAGCCGGATCGATCATCCGTCGACGCTGGTGCGCGAGCATGTGCAATGGGCGCTGGAGCAGCAAGCACTCGCGGCGGCGTAACTCAAGCCGCCTGCTTGGGAATCGAATTCTTGGTGTGGCTGAGCTTGTTGTCGCGGTCGACGTAGACCAGGGTCGGCTTGAACTGCGCAAGCTCCGCTTCGCTCAGTTGCGCATAGGCGCAGATGATGACGATGTCGCCCGGCGCGGCGCGGTGCGCGGCAGCGCCATTGATCGAGATGATGCCGGAACCTTCGTCGGCGCGGATCGCATAGGTGACGAAACGCTGACCGTTATTGACGTTGAAAATATGGATCTGTTCGTATTCGCGAATACCCGAGGTATCCAGCAGGCGACCGTCGATGGCGCATGAACCCTCGTAATGCAATTCGGCGTGGGTCACGGTAGCGCGGTGGATTTTCGCTTTGAGCAGGTTCAGATGCATGACAACCTCGCGTATCGGATGTGTCTGTTTTTTACGACAACATCACATCAGGGGTTTGTGGCGATGCACAAATTATCCTTCGTCGAACGCCTTGCCGGCAAGTGCTCAACCGCACGAGTCACCCGTGCATTCGCCACAGCGAGCTATCACGCTGATTAACAAAGCAAAAAAAACCCTCGCCAAAGTTGGCGAGGGTGGATTATCGGAGTGACGATTACTTGACGATGCGCCCTGCGACAACGGGGCAACGAACTCGCGTTGCATAAATCCCGATGACGGTCGCGAGAATACCACAGCCGCAGAAAAATAGCTACATATCTGTGAACAGGTTATCAATCAGGCGCGCCCGTCCCAATTTCGCCGCAATCAGTGCGATCAACCCGTCGCGCTCATTCGCCGCCGGCTCGTGCAAATCGCTCGCGCGGCGCAGGACTGCATAATCCGGCGCCAACCCGGCATTTTCCAGTGCGGCGCGAGCACGGGTTTCGACTTCGGACCGGGCTTGCCCGGCATGCAATCCGTCGCGCATTCCCTGCAAGGTTCGATAAATGATGCCGGCACGCTCGCGTTCCTCTGGCGTCAAGTACTGGTTGCGCGAACTCATCGCCAGACCATTGGTTTCGCGCAAGGTCGGCGCGGGCACGATTTCGATCGGCAGACGCAAATCGCGAACCATGCGCTGGATTACCAGCAATTGCTGGTAATCCTTTTGCCCGAACACGGTGGTATCGGGTTGCACCAGATTGAACAACTTGGTCACTACCGTAGCCACGCCTGCAAAATGCCCCGGCCGCGATGCACCATCCAGAATATCGCTGATGCCAGGCACCTCAACCTTGACCGATGCCTGCGGACCAAATGGATAGATCGCATCAACCGCTGGCGCAAACAACAGATCGCAACCGTTCGCGGCCAGCCCTGCGCAATCGCTCTCGAGCGTGCGTGGATAGCTGGCGAAATCCTCGCGCGGACCGAATTGGGTGGGATTGACGAACACGCTGGCGACGATGCGATCCGCGTGCGACCGCGCGATGTCCACCAATGAAAAATGTCCCGGATGCAAATTTCCCATCGTCGGCACGAAGCCGATGCGCGCACCGGCGCGGTGCCACTCCGCGATCTGCGCACGCAACTGCGCGATGTCGCTGACGGTTCGCATCAAAACGCATGCTCGGCGGCGGGAAATGCGCCACTACGCACTGCATCCACGTAGGCCCGGATCGCCTCGACGACCGAACCGCGGCCAGCGAGGAAATCCTTGCTGAAGCGTGGCCGCTTGCCGGGCGTGATGCCGAGCATGTCGTAGATCACCAGCACCTGACCATCGCAATCGACGCCGGCGCCGATGCCGATGGTCGGTATCGAAATTTCCGCACCGATGCGTTTTGCCAGCGCCGCTGGCACGCATTCCAGCACGAGCAGATCGGCGCCGGCCTGCACCACGGCTTTCGCATCGGCCAGCAGTTGTTCTGCCGCCACCTTGGTTTTCCCCTGCACGCGATAGCCGCCGAGCTTGTGCACGGACTGCGGCGTCAAACCCAGATGCGCGCATACCGGAATATCATGCCGCGCAAGCGCCTGGATCACGTCGAGCACCCAATCCGCACCTTCGAGCTTGACCATCGCCGCGCCACCTTCGGCCATCAGGCGGCCGGAAGAATGCAGCGCGGTGGCGGCATCGCGAAAGCTCATGAACGGCAAATCCGCGACCAGCAAGGCACTGCCCAGTCCGTGCGCGACTGCCGCGGTGTGATAGACCATGTCGTCGACGCTCACCGGCAAGGTGCTGGCGTGGCCCTGCACAACCATGCCGAGCGAGTCACCGACAAGCACGACGTCAACGCCTGCCGCATCGCATTGCGCGGCGAAGCTGGCGTCGTAGGCGGTCAGTGCGACGATCTTGTCGCCTTTGGATTTCATTTCGTGCAGATGCGGCACGCTGATTGCACTGCGCGTTGGCGCGGATCGGGCATTGGCGTACATCATCGGCTCCTGCGGTAGGCGCGCATTATTCTGCCGCCGTTACGGCGGACTCAAGTGGCTGACACACGGTTGTATCGATTTGTGCCAGCAGGATACCGATCTGGCCAAGCCCGGGGACAAGCAAGGTCGGCGCGATTTCCGTGAGCGGCGCGAGCGCAAAGGCGCGCTGGTACAGATGCGGATGGGGCAGATGCAAGCCCGGTTCATCGAGTATCTGATCGGCATACACCAGGATATCCAGATCGAGAACGCGCGGTCCCCAACGTGTGGCATCGCGTTCGCGCCCGGCGCGGCGTTCGATCGCCAGCAATTCCTCAAGCAGCGCACGCGGCGGCAATGTTGTTTCGATCAACGCCACCGCATTGACGAACTCGGGTTGATCCAGCCGCCCCCAGGGCGCGCTGCGATAAAGACGCGAGCGCCGCAGCAAACGAGATTGCGGCAAGGCGGCCAGCGCACGCAAACCGGATTCGACCTGCCTGCGCGGATCGGCAAGGTTGCTGCCAAGGCCAATGTATACGTTTTCCATTTGCAGCGTTTGTACTATTCCGGAGCGGCGACCACAACCGACTCAGGCTTTCGTCTACGCCGTCGCGGACGTTTTTTCGGTGTGCTTGGCGCTTCAGTTTCAGTTGCGTCCGCGGCGACGGATGCAAGCGGCAGGGTCGTGGACAACTGCGCAGCGAGTTCATCGTGCGGCAGCGTCTGCGCCTGCGTCCACCATTGACCGAGTTCGGCGAGCGCTTCGCTCTCGTTCGCGCGTAGCAACAGGAAATCGTAGGCGGCGCGAAAACGCGGGTGCGCGAGCAGACGAAATACCCGCTTCTTCAGACGCTGCTCGAAGCGCGGTTGCAGAATCCAGATTTCCTGCATGATCATGGCGAAACGGTGCGGAATCGCCACATGCCTTGCCTGTTCGGCAATGACCTGATGGCTGACGCGCTGCCAGGCCAGGGTGGCATCGGCACCTTTGGCGATCTCACGTTCTGCCTGCGCACGCACGGCGCCCCACAACAGGATGGCAAACAGAAATGCGGGCGTAACCGGTTTGCCTTCGGCAATGCGCGCATCGGTGCCGGCCAAGCCGGCTTCGACCAGCGTGCGGAACCGTTCACCACCGCGAAACGCCAGCGCGCGCGCCGTCAGCGGGAACACGTTGGCGAGCAATCCGGACTCTTCCAGGGCGCGAAAACTCTTTACTCCATTACCGGCAAGCAGCAGCTTCAGCGACTCATCGAACAATCGCGCCGGCGGGGCTTGCAGCAACAATTCGCCAAGCTCGGCAAACGGCGCGCTAGCTTCCGGCGCGATGGTGAAACCGAGTTTCGCCGCCAGCCTTACCGCACGCAACATGCGCACCGGATCTTCGCGATAGCGTTGCGCCGGATCACCGATCAGGCGCAACACGCGGGCATTGAGATCTTCGAATCCGCCGACGTAATCGCGCACGGAAAAATCGGCGATGTTGTAGTAGAGCGCGTTGACGCGGAAATCGCGGCGGATCGCGTCTTCTTCGATGCTGCCGTAGACGTTGTCGCGGACGATGCGGCCGTCGACGACATGACGATCGCCGCTGCCATCGTCACTGTTGCCGCGAAACGTCGCGACTTCGACGATTTCCTGACCGAACACGACATGCGCCA
>JANWJJ010000067.1 GCA_025451955.1 Rudaea sp.
ATCGTCGGGAATCAGTGCGGGAATATGCAGTTCGACTTCGGCATCGTGTTCGCTGACCAGGTCGAAGTCGGGTACATTTCCACTTTTCAGCGCGGTCACGGCGCGTTCGAGCAAGTCGTTGTACAGGAAAAACCCGATCGCCTCGATCTGTCCGCTTTGTTCCTCGCCGAGCAGTTCGCCGGCACCGCGGATTTCCAGATCGTGTGTGGCCAGGGTGAATCCTGCACCGAGTTCTTCCATCGACGCAATCGCGTCCAGGCGTTTTTCGGCATCCGCGCTCATGGAGCGTTTATCCGGCACGATCAGATAGGCGTAGGCGCGATGGTGCGAACGCCCGACGCGGCCGCGCAACTGGTGCAACTGCGCCAGGCCGAAACGGTCGGCGCGATTGATGATGATGGTGTTCGCGCTCGGCACGTCGATGCCGGATTCGATGATCGTGGTGCACACCAGCACGTTGAAGCGCTGGCGGTAGAAATCCAGCATCGCCTGTTCGAGTTCGCGCTCGGGCATCTGGCCGTGGGCGATGCGCAGACGCGCGTCGGGGATCAGCTCGCCGAGTTCACGCGCGGTTTTCTCGATGGATTCGACTTCGTTGTGGAGAAAGTATACCTGACCGCCGCGGCCAAGTTCGCGTTGGAATGCTTCGCGTACAACGGCAGGATCGTATGGCGCGATAAACGTTTTTACCGCCAGACGATGTTCCGGCGGCGTGGCGATGATGGAAAGATCGCGCAGGCCCGACATTGCCATGTTGAGAGTGCGCGGAATCGGCGTCGCGGTCAGGGTAAGCAGATCGACCTCGGCGCGCAGCTTTTTCAATTGTTCCTTGTGGCGCACGCCGAAGCGATGTTCCTCGTCGACGATGACCAGGCCCAGATCCTTGAACTTGACGTCGGCCTGCAACAGGCGATGCGTGCCGATCATCACGTCGGTCTGGCCGTCGCGCAGTTTCGCCAGCGCGGCATCGACCTCTTTTTTCGACTTGAAGCGTGAGATCACTTCCACGCGCACCGGCCAGTCGGCGAAGCGATCACGGAAATTCGTGTAATGCTGTTGGGCAAGCAGGGTAGTCGGCACCAGCAACGCCACTTGCTTGCCGGCAATTGCGGCGACGAAGGCGGCGCGCAACGCGACTTCGGTCTTGCCGAAACCGACGTCGCCGCAAACCACGCGATCCATCGCCTTGCCTGCGGCAAGGTCGGCGATGACGGCTTCGATCGCGTGCAATTGATCCGGTGTTTCTTCGAACGGAAACGTCGCCGCAAACTGTTCGTATAAAG
Source organism: Rudaea sp. (assembly GCA_025451955.1). Lineage (GTDB taxonomy): Bacteria > Pseudomonadota > Gammaproteobacteria > Xanthomonadales > Rhodanobacteraceae > Rudaea. The sequence goes on from JANWJJ010000067.1 coordinate 1,284, forward strand.
CACGGTCGTAGACGAAGGCGTGACCCCGACGCGCTTCGCGTTGCGCGTACAAGGCCAGCAATTCTGCGGCGACGTCGCGAACTTTTTGCGCCGCCTTGCGCTTGGCGCGTTCCCAGGCATCGCCGCCGAGCGAGTGCAACGGCGCCAATTCCGGCGACGCGCCGGAGTAACGCGAAACCAGATGCAGTTGCGCGACCGGAACGTATAATTTGTCGCCTTTTGCATATTCGATACAGAGGAATTCTCCGCCGCTGCCGACGTCGAGTTTCACCAGTCCCTGATAGCGGCCGACGCCGTGATCGGCATGCACGATCGGCGCGCCGGCGGCCAGTTCGGAAAGATCACGCAATACGGCCTCGGGCTCGCGCACAGCGAGTTTGCGCCGCCGCGTCTGTTGCGCGCGCTCGCCGTAGAGTTGGCGCTCGGTGAGAACGGTGAGGGCGGGTTCGGTGAGTGCGAAACCGTCATCGAGCGCGGCGACGGTGACGCAGAAGCGAGGGCCGGAAGAAAGAAACGCCTGCCACGTACCAACGACCTGCGGCTTCAACTCCGTCGCAGCCAGTTGTTCGATCAATGCCTCGCGCCGTCCTGCGGAGTCCGCCACGATCAGCACGCGACCGGGATAATCGCGCAGGAAATTCTTCAATTCGTCGGCCGGCGCTTCGCCGCGGCGATTCAGCGGCAGCGATGGCGCGGGCTGTGTGCCGAGATCGACGGCATGTTCATTTGCAGCTTTTGCAACAATGTCCACACGCAGACGCAGATTCAGTTGTTCGCGCAGGCGTTCCGGCGGCAAGTAGAGTTCCGCGACCGGCAGGATCGGCCGCTCGATGTCGTGGGCGCGGCTGTCGTAGCGTGCCAGCGCCTGCTGCCAGAACGTGTCGGCGGCATCGAGCGCGTTTTCCGCCAGCACGAACAGCGATTGCTCGCCGAGATAATCGAACAGGGTTTCAGTGTGCTCGAAAAACAGTGGCAGATAGTATTCGATGCCGGCCGGGGTCGTGCCTTCCTTCAGATCCTGATAGATCGGGCAACGCCGTGGGTCGATCGGGAAGCGTTCGCGCAGGGTGTCGCGGAATGCCTTGATCGATGTTTCCGTCAGCGGAAATTCGCGCGCCGGCAACAAATTCACTTTTTCCACTTTGTGCAGCGAACGCTGGGTTTCCGGATCGAAGCTGCGGATCGAATCGATCTCGCGGTCGAACAGTTCGATGCGATACGGTTCCGCGCTGCCCATCGGAAAAATATCGAGCAGCGCGCCGCGCACGGCATAGTCGCCGGGCTCCTGCACCTGCGCCACGTTGCGGTAGCCGGAGGCTTCGAGTCGGCGCTGCTCGGCGCCGAGATCGAAGGTTTGCTTCAACGCCAGCACCAGACTCGATCCGCCGATGAAGCTGCGCGGCGCGAGGCGCTGCATCAGGGTGGCGACCGGCACGACCAGCACGCCGCGCGTTGCCGCAGGAAGTTTGTACAACGCGGCGATGCGTTGCGAGACGATTTGCGGATGCGGTGGAAACAGATCGTAGGGCAGGGTTTCCCAATCAGGGAAGTGCAGCACCTCGATGCCGGCATCAGCGAACACACGCAGATCCGATTCCAGCGCGTGCGCGGTGTGGGTATCGCGCGTGACCGCCACGACGATGCCAGCATGCGCGCGGGCGCTGTCGGCGAGCGCGAGGGCAAGCGCGCTGCCATGTGGCGGGTTCCAGTAGCGCCGCTGTTTCGGATCGTGCGGCAGCGGCGGGTGGAGTAGGGGTGTTTCGGTCATGCTCATCGCGATCAACGCAGGGCGCGCAGTGTAACGCGAGCGCCCGATGCGCGCGCCGATGTTGTGACTTTCGGCATACGTCCGCTGTCGATTTCACAAGTCTTTACGCACCGCCGCCGCCGCGCTGCACGCGGGTTCGGCGATAATGCGTGGTCGCCGTCAGCCTTGTCCGGGCAGGAATCGCATGCCGTTCTCACCACGACCATTTTATTCGCGCACATTGCCGATGGTCGCGCTGCTCATCGCGCTTTCGGCCTGTTCGCGTTCGCTGCCGCCGCCGGCGGAAGAGGCAGCACCGGTCAGTACCGTTCAAGCCGCGAAGAAATCGTTGCCGGAGCTGGTTACCGCAGTGGGCAATGTCGAAGCGATCAACAGTGTGGCGGTGAAGTCGCTGGTCGATGGCCAGTTGCTAGAAAGCGATGTGCGCGACGGCCAGGTCGTAAGCAAAGGGCAGTTGCTGTTCCGGATCGATCCGCGTCCCGCGCAGGCGGCGCTGGCGCAGACGAATGCGGCGCTGGCCAAGGATGTTGCCGCGCGCGATCTGGCGCACGCGCAGGTCGTGCGTTACCAACCGGTCGCGACGAAAGGGTTTATCTCGGCCGATCAGATGCAGCAATACCTCACCGCTGAGGAGGCCGCGGCCGCCAGTGTGAAAGTCGATCAGGCCAATGTCGAAGCGGCGAAACTCACTCTGGCTTACACCGATATCCACGCGCCGCTCGCCGGCCGCACCGGCCGCGTTTTGGTGCAGCCGGGCAACCTGGTGAAAGCCAACGACACCCAGGCCTTGCTGACGATCAACCAGATCGCTCCGATCTACGTTGCCTTCTCGGTGGCGGGGCGCCTGGTCGACCGCGTGCGCGCGGCGCAGGCCAGAGGCACGCTCAAGGTCGAGGCCGCCGGTGATGGCATCAGCGGAAAAATCGGCGGGGATTTGTCGTTCGTGGACAACGCCGTCGATCCGGCAACGAATACGGTGAAGCTGCGCGCGAGCTTCGCCAACGCCGACGAGCGCCTGTGGCCGGGGCAGTTCGTCAATATCGTGCTCACGCTCGGCAGCGACGCGGATGCGCTGGTGATACCGGATGCCGCGGTGAAGGATGGCCCGGATGGAAATTACGTGTTCGTGATCGACGCTGGCCAGCGCGCGCGGCAACGGGCGGTGACGGTTACGCGCAGCGTCAATGGCGAATCGATGATCGCATCCGGCCTGAGTGCCGGTGAAACGGTAGTAACCGATGGCCAGTCGCGGCTGGCCGACGGCACGCGGGTGACTGTGATGAACGAATCGAAGTGAGCTTATGTTGCGAGCCGCCCATGCTTGGTGCCAGTTCGTCATTCCGGCATGGATTGCCGGAATCCAGTGGCCAGGGAAGGCAGAACAACCGATGAACCGCTCGCTTGGTTTGCATCCTTGCAGTCTGGTTCCCCCTCAGCCGCTGTTGCGGCTTCGACCCTGCCGGGATGACGACACAAGGCCATGAGCGTCTCCGAACTGTTCGTCCGCCGTCCGATCATGACGACCCTGGTCATGATCGGCATCCTCGTGTTCGGCATCGTGGCGTACCGCTTGCTGCCGGTATCGGATTTGCCCAACGTCGATTTTCCGACGATCCAGGTCACCGCGTCGCTGCCGGGCGCATCGCCGGAAACGATGGCGTCGGCGGTTGCCACGCCGCTGGAAAAACAGTTCTCGTCGATCCCGGCGCTGGACTCGATGACTTCCGACAGCGGCATCGGCCAGACCCAGATCACCCTGCAGTTCAGTCTCGAACGCAACATCGACGCCGCGGCGCTGGATGTGCAATCGGCGATCTCCGCGGCGTTGCGCCAGTTGCCGGCGACCATGACCGTGCCGCCGACGTTCAAGAAGGTCAATCCCGCCGACGCGCCGATTTATTACATCGGCATGACCAGCAAGACGATGCCGTTGTCGAAGGTGGACGAGTACGCCGAATCGCTGCTGGCGCAACGTCTGTCGATGGTCGATGGCGTCGCCCTCGTCAATGTTTACGGGTCAACGAAATTTGCCGTGCGCATCGATCTGGATCCCGCTGCGATGGCCAGTCGCGGTCTGGGTATCGATCAGGTGGAGACGGCGGTGGCCAATGGCAATGTCGATCTGCCGACAGGTACGCTGTATGGCGACAAGCGCACCTACACACTGTCGGTCAACGGCCAGCTCGAAGCGGCGAAACCGTTCGCCAATCTCGTCGTCAGTTATCGCAACGGTGCGCCGGTGCGGCTTTCGGACATTGCGCACGTCTACGACGGCATCGAGAACGACAAACACAGCGCCTGGTTCGATGGCCGGCGCAGCGTGTTGCTGGCCGTGCAGAAACAACCCGGCGTGAACACCATCGACGTGGTCCAACGCATTCGCGCGGTGTTGCCGGGTTTCGAGAAACAGTTGCCGGCCGGCGCAGATCTTAAAGTGTTTTACGATCGCACCGAGAGCATCCGCGCGTCGGTCAACGACGTCCAATTCAGCCTGTTGCTGGCGCTGCTGCTGGTCGTGGTGGTGATTTTTATATTTTTGCGCAATTTGTCTGCGACCCTTATTCCGTCGCTGGCGCTGCCGATGTCGATCATCGGCACATTCGCCATCATGTATCCGTTCGGTTACAGCCTCGACAATCTTTCGCTGATGGCGCTCACGTTATGCGTCGGCTTCGTGGTCGATGACGCAATCGTGATGCTGGAAAACATTTCACGCCACATGGAAATGGGCAAGACCGCAATGCAGGCGACGTTCGACGGCGCGCGCGAAATTGGTTTCACAATCGTGTCGATGACGCTGTCGTTGGCGGCGGTGTTCATCCCAGTGTTGTTCATGGGCGGCATCATCGGTCGCCTGCTGCATGAGTTCGCCGTGACCATCGTCGCGGCGGTGTTGGTGTCCGGCTTCGTTTCGCTCAGCCTCACGCCGATGTTGTGCAGCCGCATGCTCAAGCCGCACCACGGCGAACGACATGGTCGGCTTTACCGCGCGTTCGAGCACGGCTTCGACGCGATGCAGAATTTCTACCGGCGCACACTGCACGTTTGCCTTGAACACCGGCGCATCGTGCTGCTCGCGTTCGCTGCCATCCTCGTTGCCACCGTCGTATTGTTCGTGAAAGTGCCCAAGGGTTTTCTGCCGAGCGACGATACCGGCCAGTTGTTCGTGTTCACCGAAGCCGATCAGGACGTCGGTTTCGACGAGATGGCGCGCAAGCATCAGGCGGCGGCGGAAATCATACGTGCCGATCCGGCCGTGGCCGGCGTACTTTCGTTCATCGGCGTTTCCGGCAGCAGTTCCACGCTCAATCTCGGCCGCATGATCGTCACCCTGAAGCCGCGCAGCGAACGCGGCTCGCCCGAGGAGGTGATCCAGGAATTGCGGCCCAGGCTCACTGGCATTCCCGGCCTGAAAGTCTATTTGCAGAACATTCCCATCATCCGCATCGGCGGTCATCTGACCAAGACCGAGTATCAGTATACTTTGCAGGATATCGACACCAAGGAGTTGTTCGCCTTCGTGCCGAAACTGGTCGAGGCCATCGGAAAGTTGCCGGGCTTCCAGGATGTGACCAGTGATTTGCAGATTGCCTCGCCGCAAATCGACGTCAAGATCGATCACGATGCCGCCGCCGCAGTTGGCGTGACTGCGGCGCAGGTCGAAAGCGCCTTGTATACCGCATTCGGACCGCAGCAGGTGTCGACGATTTACACGTCGATCGATCAATTCTGGGTGCTGATGCAGGTCGACCCGGCCAAGCAGAACGACCCGGATGTGCTTAACGAGCTGTATATCAGCGGCAGTAACGGCCGGCAGGTGCCGCTGTCGGCGGTCGCGCATTTCGGCAAGTCGGTCGGACCAGCGCAGGTCAGTCACCTCGGCCAGGTGCCGGCGGCGACGGTGTCGTTCAATCTTGCGCCGGGCGTTTCCTTGAGCCAGGCGGTCGAGCGCATCCAGGCCGAGGTCGCCAGGCTCAAGGTGCCGGAGACGATCACCGGCTCGTTCCAGGGCGCCGCGCAGGCATTCCAGTCGTCGGTATCCGGCATGGGCGTCTTGCTGCTGGTGGCGATCTTCGTGATCTACCTCGTACTCGGCATCCTGTACGAGAGTTTCATTCATCCATTGACGATTCTTTCCGGATTGCCGACTGCCGCATTTGGTGCATTGTTGACTTTGCTGCTTTTTCGCATCGACCTGAATCTGTACTCGGCGGTCGGCTTGATCATGCTGATTGGCATCGTCAAGAAGAACGCGATCATGATGATCGACTTCGCGCTCGACGCGCAGCGCAGCGGCAAATCTGCCGAAGCGGCGATCTTCGAGGCGAGCCTGGTGCGCTTCCGACCGATCATGATGACCAGTTTCGCCGCACTGATGGGTACGTTGCCGATCGCACTGGGTCTGGGCGCCGGCGCCGAATCACGGCGGCCGTTGGGCTTGGCCGTGGTCGGCGGGCTACTGACTTCGCAGGTGCTGACCTTGTATCTGACTCCGGTGATTTACCTCTACTTCGAGCATTTTCAGCAATGGCTGCGGCGCCGACGCGGCGGGCGAGTGATTGCGACGGCTGGCTGATCTTTTTCGCGCTACGCCGTGTGCGGCGAGTTTGCTACAGTGTCGGCGTCGATCTTGCGCAGGAAAACATCCGCCGGTGAACGCCAACGAACTCGAAGCGCTGTGCGGCGCGTGGCCCGGCGTAGCCAGCGGCGTCAAATGGGAAGACGACCTGGTGTTCACGGTCGCCGCCAAGATGTTCGCCGTACTGTGCCTGCGTGGACAGGATCGCGACCGCATCTCGTTCAAGGTCGATACCGAGCGTTTCCTCGAACTCACCGACCAGCCCGGCATTGTGCCCGCGCATTACATGGCGCGCGCGTTCTGGATCACGATTGTCGAACCCGAGCGCTTCAAGCTGGAGCAGATCGAAACCTTTGTGCGCCGTTCGTATGAGCTGGTGCGCGCCGGACTGAGCAAGAAACAGCAGGCCGCGCTGACAGCGCAGGAAACTCCACCCGTTGCGCCTGCACGTCGCGCACGCAAGGAGAAGCGCTGACGTGTCCGCCAAGGCCGATTCGCTCAAGACGATTTTCTTCGCCCTTGGCGCCAATTTTGCGATCTTCGTGGCCAAGCTCGTCGCCGCGCTGATCACCGGCTCCGGATCGATGCTGGCCGAAGCCGTGCATTCGATGGCCGATTGCGGCAATCAGGTGTTGCTGCTCATCGGCATGCGCCAGGCGCGGCGCGCGCCGTCGCCGGATCATCCGCTCGGTTACGGTCTTGTTGTATACTTTTGGTCATTCCTCGTCGCACTGTTGCTGTTCAGTGTCGGCGGTGTCTTTTCGGTTTATGAAGGCGTGCATAAACTGCACGCGCCCGAGCCGCTGCGCTGGCCGTGGTTGGCAGTCGGCGTGCTCGTCTTTGCCATCGTTGCCGAGTCGTTTTCGATGTGGGGCTGCCTGCGCGAAGTCAACAAGGCACGCGGCAGAAAAAACCTGTGGCGCTGGTTCCGTGAAAGCCGCCAGAGTGAACTGATCGTGGTGTTCGGTGAAGACCTCGCCGCGCTGCTTGGCCTCGTCCTCGCGCTAGCCGCGGTGCTGGCGACGTTCCTGACCGGCGATCCCCTGTTCGACGCCTGCGGTTCGATCGCGATCGGCGTGCTGTTGTGCGTGATCGCCGTTTTCGTCGCGCGCGAGGTGGCATCGCTGCTGGTCGGCCAGAGCGCCGATCCGGGACTGCGCACGGCGCTCGGCGATTTTGTCCGCGCGCAGCCCGAGGTCGAGCGCGTATTCAACCTGATCACGCTGCAACTTGGCCCTGATCTGATGGTGGCGACCAAGGCGCAGATGCGTGGCGAGCTTTCCGGCGACGAACTGATCGCCGCGATCAATCGCGTCGAAGTCGCGATGAAAAAACAATTCCCGGAAATCCGCTGGTCGTTCTTCGAGCCGGATGTGGCGGACTGAGAATGGCCTCGTCGGCGCGCGCCGATGAAGAGGGCGCCACACGCTCAGCCGCGCGCCGCCGCGTCGACGCGCCTGAACTGGCGTTTCATCCTGCTATTAGCGAGCAGGTCGCCCAGTGTCACTTCGTTCAACGTGGCGATGAACGCGCGACTGCCGCGGCTCAGGGCAGTCTTGAGCGAACAGGCGGGCCGAAGGATACACTCCAGGGTCTCGCAGTCGACGATGTTCATGTCCTCTTCCATCGCCAGGATGACTTCGCCCAGACGAATCTTCGTCGCGTCGCGGCCGAGTGCGATGCCGCCGCTGCGGCCGCGCGTGGTGCTGAGATAACCTGCTTTCGCCAGCTTGTGGATCACCTTGCGCAGATGTTCCAGCGAGATGCGATGGTGCTCGGCGATTTCGCGCATCGTGCAAATACGGTCGCCGTGTCTGCCGACGAACATCAGCACGCGCAACGCGTAATCGGTGAAGCGGGTCAGTTGCATCAGAGCGGGAGATAACGAAGCACGCCGTTAGAGTGGGGTTCGCCGGCGCGAAAATCAACCCGGCGTGCCGTGGTCGAGGTGACGTGCACCGGAGTCGGCTGCAAGTTGCGGAGGCGATGGTGGCGTCTCTGCGAAACTGTCCATCCTGCCCCAGAGCAGCTTGGCGGCAACCCAGAGTAGCAGGATTGTGCCGATCACGATCAGGTACTTGCCGAGACGTTGTTGATCGCCGAGCAGGTAGTTGTTGCACAGACGATCGGGCCAGATCAGATACAGCCAACCCATGCGGAAAAACGTGGCGATCAACTCGAGCAGGAACACGCCCCTGACGATGAAGCTCATGCGTGGCCAGCTCAGCGCGAACGGCAGTCCGATCAGCAGCGGAATCGACAAATACTTGGTCACCGCGATCGGCGGCGCCGTTATCGATGCGTCGAGCGCGCGCGGCAGCATCCACAAGGCCATGATCAAGGTGGCGAGAATCAAGCCATTGATACCGGCGTGGTCGTAATTGGCCAGCGCCGCATTCCATCGCGCCGGCACCGCGCGTGCCAGCAGCAATCCCACGCTCACGAGCAAGGGAATCTGCACCAGCATCTGCGTGGTCATGCTCGCTTCAAGCAGATGCTTCAGCACCGGCGCCAGCAGGACGAGGAAAAGCAGCAGCGCGATGCGCGCGAAATGGGATGGCGGCCGCGAGCTCATCGGTCGAGGCTCCGCACCACATCCTGCGCGAGGATATCCGGATTGCCCATGTCCACGATTTCGATCAGGCGGCCTTGCGGATCGACCAGGTGGATGGCGGCGTTGTGGATGTAGCCACCGAACGTATCCGGGATCACCGTGATGCCGAAAGCGCGTTTGAGTTGCCCGAGTCCTTGCGCCGTGACCGGCCGCGCCGCGAGCCAACCCGGGCCACGATTGCGGAAGCGTTGCTGATACGCGGCAAGTTCGGTCGGCGTGTCGTTTTCGGGATCGAAACTGATGCTGAGCAATTGCAATCTGCCTTGCGCCAGCGGTGTGGCGAGACGATCCTGAAGCTGCGCGAATTCGCCGCCGAGAGCAACGCAATAGGTCGGACAGCGCGTGTAGATGAAATCCACCAGCAGCCATTTACCGCGAAAGCCGGCCATGTCGATGTGCGCGCCGGATGCGGTTTCCAGCAGCACGTCGGGAACTGCGACCGGATGTTCGTGTACCTCGATGCGCCGTGCCGTTTCCGTGGTGAATGCGCGGAAGTGGTCGGTGGCGGCGCTGAGTACGAAGCCACCGGCCACCATCAGCATGAGGCTAGCCAGCAGCGTGCGCAGGATCGGCATGAACCGGGGCCTTCAGCAGGCCGGTGACGATGCGGGTTGCGAGCAGCAGCATGCCTGCGATCACCAGGATCGCACCGATCGAACCGACCTGATCGGTGAGCAACCATTGCGGCAGATGCACGGCGAAGCGTCGCGGCACGCTGTCGTGACCAGCCGCCAGAAATGCGAAGACGAACACCAACCCGCCGACCAGATACAAGGGAAAGCCGAGTTTGTCGGTGGCGCGATCCGGTTCCTGGGCGCGGCTGCCAATGACATGAAACATCAAGGCCAGCACCATCGGCAGCACGCCGAGCAGCAGATAGAAATGGAAATGTCCTGGCACCCACTGGGTGTTGTGCATCACCTTGTTGACGGTGATGGTGCCGTCGATAATGGCCGGCACGATTCCCGCGGCCCAGCCGAACATCGACAGTATCAGCAGCTTGGCCGGCGTCGGCCAGCGCATGCCGGAGCGATAGATGTTGGTCAAGGCGCCATAAACCGTCACCGTGAACACTGGCAGACCTGCGCAGTAGGAAATGATCTGACCCATGATCACCATCCATTGCGGCATGGCGTAATCCATCATCAAATGGTGCGGATAGACGATCAGTACCATCACCAGGCTCGCCGCCCACGACCACAGGAACGGCCGCGAAATGGCATACGGCCGCCCACTGTAGCGCGGCAGCAATTCGTATACCGCAATCACGCCCATGTAGATGCTGGCGTTGATGAACATGTGGCCGAACAGATAGGTCAGGTTCTTGACCAGCAGCGCATTGAGCGTGAACGCCGGGAAATAGATGTTGACCAGGCACATCACCAGCACGACCGCGCCGGCCAGGGTGCCGATGGAATTGGTGATCGCCACCATCGCGCTGGCGACCACGGTCTTCGGGTGCGCCGGATCGATATTGCCGCCGAACAGCCATTGCAGGCCGAGCGCGCGTCCGAGGTTGCCGTACACGCGGATCATCGCCAGCATCGCATCCAGGTAAAACAGCAGGAAGCCGACGCCGATGAGCAGATATCCGAGCATGAACAGCGCCGCCGCGTGCGGACTCCACACGTTCATCGCATGCACCGGCAGCGGATACAGGAACGTCCACGCGCCGGCATATTTGCCGATGAACACGGACGCGAGTATCGCCAGTGCGCCGAGCACGAACAGTACGTAGTTGGTGGCGAAGATCGCCAGGCTCAGGCGTACGTATTTGCGCAGAAAGAACCACATCACCGCACTCGACGCTAGCCCGACCGTGCCGACCATGCCGGCGCCGTGCGCAGTCATGAGCTGGTAGAACAAATCCGGCGGGACGTTGATCCAGGTGCCCTGCGCCATGCGCATGGTCAGGCCGAACAGCATCATCAGGACCAGCACCACCAGCACCGAGATGACATACAGATTGAAAACGATGCGCTCATTGCGCGGCAGGACTTCGTTGGCCGGATACAGTTCGGTGGCGCTCATGGCTGGTCTCCTTTTTCAGCAGCGACAACCTCGAATTCGGCCACCATGTTGTGGTGCGCCAAGCCGCAGTATTCCAGACACATCACCCGGTATTTCCCCGGCTCGGTAAATGTATACAACAGCCGGTTGGTGTAGCCGGGCATGGCCTGGGTCTGCGTGACGATGCGGTCGTCAGGCGCGTAGATCGCGAAGCCATGGTTGACGTCGGCACTGGTGACGTCGAATTCCACCGGGATTCCGGCCTTGACCCTGGTCGGGCTGATCTGCCACGACCATTGGCGTCCGACGGCATCGACGATCTGCGCGGCGGCGGCGTTGCTGCGCTGATTGGCGATTGGATAGGGCCGCAGCGTCGCATAGGCAATGCCGATGCCGGCCACGACGAGGAGCAGAAACCACCAGCGCCGGATCGCGTTCGAGGTCTGCTGCAATTGTTCCGGTGCGGGGGCCTTGCCGGATTGGCCGATTACCCAGACAAACACCAGCGTGACCAGGCCAATGCCGCACAGAGTGATGATCCAGACTTCGTTTTGCATGATCATGGTGCGTGGCTCTCCATTAACATGTATCTGGAATACATGATAGTGAAACCACCGATCTGGATTGTCAACCGGAGGCGGAAAACCGGTCGCCGCCGTCTATTCGCGCGTCAGCCATTCGACGCGTTGCTGGCCGAAGCGGCCTTGTGCCAGATGTTGGCGCAGCGTCGACAGCAAATCCTGCAACTGCTGGTCGAATTTCCACGGCGGGTTGACGACGATCATGCCGCAGCCGTTCAGGCGCAGGGCCGAATTGTCCGGGTGCAACAGCAGCTCCGCACAGAGCACCTTGGGGATCCGGTTGCGCACAAACCAGCGCTGGAACGGCAGCGTCTGCTGGCGCAGCTTGATCGGATACCAGATCGCGTAGATGCCGGTCGGCCAGCGCGCATGTGCGGCGTCGAGCGCGGTTTCGATCGCACGGAACTCGTCTTCCTGCGCTTCGAATGGCGGGTCGATCAGCACCAGACCGCGACGTTCCCGCGGTGGCAACAGGGCGGAAAGCGCGGCATAGCCGTCGCGCTGATGCACGGCCACGCGCGCATCGCCGGCGAACAGATTCTTCAGTTTTGCCGCTTCGTCGTCCTGCAATTCGCACAGCACGGCGCTATCCTCATCGCGCAGCAGCAGGCTGGCGATCAGCGGCGAACCGGGATACACGCTCAGGTCGTGCGGCTTGGCATTGGCGTTGAGCGCACGAACCAGATTGAGGTAAATATGCAATTGTGGAGAAAGCCGCGTCGCCGCAAGCAGGCGCATCACGCCGTCTTCGTGCTCGCGGGTCTTGCGCGCCTGTTCGCCGTGCAGATCGTAACGGCCGGCGCCGGCGTGGGTGTCGAAATAACAGAACGGCGTCTGCTTGGATTTGAGCGATTCGAGCAAACCGATCACGATGGCGTGCTTGAACACGTCGGCGAAATTTCCAGCGTGAAAGGCATGGCGGTAATTCATGGTCGTTTTCGCTGTGCAGCTTGCACGGATGCCGTGAAGTGTAGCAAGGTGACGCATCGCCGTTCATGCAGGTACCGTTGGTGAAATCCGATTTGCCCGATTCGCCATTCCGCCGCCGTTTTGTCCGCGGCCTGGCGCTTGGCGGTGTAGCCGCTGGTTGCGGTTTCCTGCGCGTACCGGCGTTGGCGGCGGATGCTGGACGAATATTGTCCGGCAGCGAATTCGATCTGGACATTGCCGCGCTGCCGGTGAATTTCACCGGACACAGGCGCATCGCCACGGTCGTCAACGGCCAGTTGCCCGCGCCGCCGCTGCGCTGGCGCGAAGGCGATACGGTGACGCTGCGCGTGCGCAATTCGTTGCCGGTGACGAGTTCGATTCACTGGCACGGCATGATCGTTCCGGCCGACATGGATGGCGTGCCCGGACTGAGCTTCATGGGCATCGCGCCGGGGGCGACGTACACCTACCGATTCCGCGTGAACCAGTCCGGCACGTACTGGTATCACAGTCATTCGCGTTTCCAGGAACAGACCGGGCTGTACGGTCCGATCGTGATCGAGCCGCGCAGCGAACGTCATCGCGTCGATCGCGACTATGTGGTGATGCTGTCGGACTGGACCGACACCGATCCCGAGCGCATCTATGCGATGCTGAAGAAACAGAGTAACTACTATAATTTCGGTCGGCCGACGGCCGTGGATTTTCTGCGCGACGTGCACGCCGATGGTGTCAAGTCGGCTTTGGACGACCGCCGCATGTGGAACCAGATGCGCATGGATCCCAGCGATCTGGCCGATGTTTCAGGGTATGCGTATACCTTCCTGATGAACGGCATGACGCCGGCGGACAACTGGACTGGCCTGTTCCGGCGTGGCGAAAAAATCCGCCTGCGCTTCATCAACGGCGCGTCAATGACGTTTTTTGATGTACGTATTCCCGGATTGAAACTGACCGTCATCGCCGCGGACGGGCAGGCCATCGATCCGGTGACGGTCGACGAATTCCGCATTGGTTGCGCCGAGACTTTCGATGTCATCGTCACGCCGCAGGACGACAGCGCCTACACGATCTTCACCCAGGCGATGGACCGTTCCGGCTACGCCTGCGGCACGCTGGCGCCGCGCATGGGCATGCGCGCGGCGGTGCCGGCACTCGACCCGCGTCCGCAACTGGAAATGCGCGACATGATGGGCGATATGTCGGGGATGCATGGAATGGACCATGCTGATATGGGGCCGGCCGCTATGGATCATGTTGCTATGGAGCCGGCGGCGATGGGTGGAATGAAGGGCATGGAAGGCAGTTGCGGCGCGATGCCGGGTATGAAGATGCCGATGGCGGCGACGGCTATTGCCTCCGGGCTGGGCATCGATATGCGCGTGGATTCGCCGCGCAGCAATCTCGACGACCCCGGCATCGGCCTGCGCGACAACGGCCGCCGCGTACTCGCTTACGCTGATCTGCACACGCCCGGCGCACCGATATCGCCGGATACCGGTCGCGATATCGAACTGCATCTCACCGGCAACATGGAACGCTACGTCTGGTCGTTCGACGGCATGAAGTTCTCCGATGCCGAGCCCTTGCGCCTGAAGCATGGCGAGCGTGTGCGCATCGTCCTCGTCAATGACACGATGATGACGCACCCGATTCATCTGCATGGCATGTGGAGCGAACTGGAAACGCCCGACGGCGAATTCCTGGTACGCAAGCACACGCTCGTGGTGCAGCCGGCACAGAAAATTGCTTATCGCGTCAGCGCCGATGCGCTCGGACGCTGGGCCTATCACTGCCATCTGCTCTATCACATGGAAGCGGGCATGTTCCGCGAGGTGATTGTGGCGTGATCCCGAGTAAATATATACAAATATATATTGCCACATTGTGCATGGCCTGGCTCGGCACATTGCCTGCACGCGCTGCGGCGCAGGATGTGGCCGCGGATCACATTCCGCCGTCGGCACCGGCGCAGCCGATGCCGGAGATGTCGGCAGCGCAGATGGTCGATGTCATGCAGATGGACGATGCCGCCGCGTTCGGCATGTTCAAACTCGATCAGTTCGAGCATGCCGTCGGCACGAATGGCGCGGCGTGGGAGGCCGAGGCCTGGTACGGCAGCGATTTCGACAAGCTGTGGCTGCGCAGCGAGGGCGAGCATGACAACGGCGACACAGAGATGCGCACTGAAGCACTTTGGGATCATGCTTTTGCCAGCTTCTGGGATTGGCAGCTCGGCGTGCGCCACGATTCCGGTGTCGGTTCGGCGCGCGACTGGGCCGCTTTCGGCGTGCAGGGATTGGCCCCTTACTGGATCGAACTCGAAGCCACGGCGTATGTCGGCGCGCAAGGCCGCAGCGCGTTGCGACTGCGCGCCGAATATGAATTGTTGTTCACCCAGCGATTGATCCTGCAGCCGGAAGCGGAGCTGAATTTTTACGGCAGGAACGATGTTCGGCGCGAAATCGGCGCGGGATTGTCGGATGTCACGTTCGGCTTGCGCCTGCGCTACGAAATTCGCCGCGAATTTGCGCCGTATCTCGGTATCGTCTGGAAGCGCCGCTTCGGCAATACGGCCGATCTCGTCCGTTCGGCAGGCTACGATGCATCCGATGCGCAGTTCGTCGCCGGCGTGCGCGTCTGGTTTTGAGCGATCAGCCGAGCATTACCGAGGTCATCGAGATCGCGCTGATCACGCGATCGTTGAAAATATGGATTTTGTCGCCTGCGCGTTGCAGCGCCAGCGTGTAGAGCAGGGGTAGATAATGTTCCGGCGTCGGAATGCCGAGCGCGACATCGGCGCCGAGCCCGTGCCATTCCATCAGCGCCGCATGATCGCCGGATTCGATGCGTGCTCGAATTTCCGTGTCCGCGCGCGCGGCCCAATCCGCTGGTGCCGGATCGTGAAAATGGAACAAGCGCAGGTTGTGCACGATATTGCCGCTGCCGAGAACGAGCACGCCCTGATCGCGCAGTGGCGCCAGTTCCTGCGCAAGCCGGTAATGGAATGCGCCAGGTAGTGCAGTATCCAGACTGAGCTGGATTACCGGAATATCCGCCTGCGGATACATGATGCGCAACACGCTCCAGACGCCGTGGTCGATGCCGCGGCCCGGATCCAAGTGTATTTTTGCGCTTTGTACCATTTGCGCGATGCGGTGTGCCAAGGCGGGGTCGCCGGGTGCGGGGTAGTGCACGTCGAACAACGCTTTCGGAAAGCCGTAGAAATCGTGGATGGTTTCCGGCTGGTCTGTCGCACCGGCGTAGACGCCCCGCGTTTCCCAGTGTGCGGAAATGCATACAATCGCCTGTGGTTTCGGAATGCGCCGCGCCGCGTCCTGCCAGCCGCGGGTGAAGGCATTGTCTTCCAGCGCATTCATCGGCGAGCCGTGGCCGACGAACAGCACCGGCATCGGTGCGGACGCCATCGGTGCGGATTCCAGTGGGGTATTCATACCGGTTTCCTGCACGGCACGCGCGTTGTGGCGGGCGCGGGGCGCGGTTTCAACCGCCGCCGAATGGATTGCGCAACCGCGCCAGGATGGCGCCGCGGCCGGTGTCGCGGGTTGGCGCTTCCGCGGTCGCCGTGCCTTCGGTCTCGATGTAGCCGATCGCATTGTAGGCGTTGGTGAAGTCGATCACGTCGGGCAGGGTGGCGCCGCTTTGTTCGGCGACTTCAGTCAATGTCGCCGGCTGCTTCATCATCACCGTGGCAATGCGGAAGTGCTTGGGAAATTCGCGCTCGATCTGCGGCCAACGCGACAATTTATACTTTGCATTGATATCCATGCCGGGCGCGGGGTGGCCATTCGAGCCGAGTGCATGGCAGAGCCAAAGCAGTCGCGCATAGGGCTGCGTCTTGCCGGCGGCCTGGATTTTCGCAAGGCCTGCCGTATCGAGCGGCTGCCAGTCGTCGGGCGTGATCGTGCGCGTGCAGTAGCCGGCAAGCGAACGCAGGCTGCCATCGGCATGAAAGGTTCTTGCGCCGGGATCAAGCACGAGTTCCGGTGCGCCGGAATCGCGCAAACTTACCGGCGCACTCAAGGCGCCGCCGGCCAGCCAGTCGGACAGGCGCCGCTCGCGTGGCGGTTCGGGCGCGGGCATCGGTGTGGGTTCCGGCGCTGGCGGGGCCGGCGTCGTTGCGGTCTTTGCTGCCGGTGCGCGCTTGGCGATTGGTGCGACGGCCGCAGGCTCGGGGATCGGCGCCAATTCCGGCCGGTCGGGTACGTTGGCGCTGATGCTGTCGAGTACCTCGATCAGATTTCCGACAGTGAGCGGCTTGTGCAAAACCGGCCCCGATTCGCTGGCCTGCGGATGTTCGGTGAACATGATTACGGGCCGTGCCATGCTCTGCGCGCGCAGCCAGTCCATGTGGCCGTAGACGGTATCGATATCGATGATGAGCAAGTCGGCATCGGCGTCGGCGTGAAGCCGCCAGGCCGAATTCAGACTTGACGCCGCTTGTTCCAAGAGCCCGCGCAGCAACGCCGCGTCATCTTCGCTAGCGCCCTGCAGCGCCAAACGTCTGGTCATAAATCCACCCTGTGAGTATCGTGATTCTTTGCGTATCCGCGTCGCCAAAATGAATAAGCTGGCGCGGGCATCCGCGAATTGTCGCCTATTCCGCTACCGGGTCAAGCGACATTGCGATGACGGCGACCGGCGACTCAGGTTTTGCCGAACGGTTTGCGCAGCCGCGCCAGCAATCCGCCGCGTTCAGGCTCGGTGTGTCGCGGCAGGCGGCGCTCGACTTCGATCAGGCCAATCGCATCCCAGGCGTTGATCGCATCGAAGACTTCGGTCATCGTGGTGCGGCTTGCCGTGGCGATTTCATTGAGCTTTGCCGGTGCGGCCAGGGCTTCGGCGATACGGACAAGTCCCGGGAAGTCGGGCTCGATTTGCGGGGAATGCTTGAGTTTGTAGCGGCCGCCGGGATCAAGATGCGAGGCAAGACGGCCGCCGGAACGCACCAGTGTGTCCAGCCAGATCAGACGCGGGTACGGCTGCGCCCGCTGTTCGGCGCGTAAACGCGCGAGTTCCTGGCTGGTGACCGGGCGCCACGCCGAGTGCGGCAGATCCTGCGTGCAGTAAGGCATCAGCGCGCGCAGTTTGGCCGCTGTGTGGAAGGCTTTTTCTTTCGGATCGAGGGTCAGCTCTGGCGCGCCTTCCAGAACGATGCTGGCCGGTCCGCCGAGCAGGTTGCCGCGCAGATAGTCGCGCAGGACATGCTTGCCGCGATCGGTAGGCGGGCCGTGCTTGACCGGCGGGCCGATATTGATGCCTTCGGGCTTGCTCGGTTTGCGGAAGGCATCGGTCGAATCGGCGATGCGCCGGTCGCCGCGCGCCGATGTCGCCAGCGTGCTCTCGAACGAGGTGTTTTCGTCGATCTGCGTTGGCACCGCAAACATGGGCTTGGCGCTTTCGCTGTCAGGCTGGAGCAGTTCGTCGAGTCCCGGTGCGGGGTTGTTTTCGCGTTGACGCGAGCGCGCTTCGGCGGCTTCGTCGTCCTCGAGTTCGAATTCCGGATTCAAGGCATCGAGATCGTAGAAATCGTCATTGCGCTGCACAACCGGCGCGTCCAGATCGACGGTGGTCCCAGTCGTGCCATTGAGTATCGCAATCAGGCTTTCGGTCTTCAGCGGCTTGGTCAGGCGCAATTCGCCATCGCGCAGAGGCGTGCTTTCGCTGAACACGACACAGCGGCGGCCACCGCTGAAGGCGCGGTTGCGTGCTATCTGTCCGGGCAGCGCATCGGGCTCGACGATGAGCAGGTCGGCATTTTCTTCGGAACCCCAGCGCCAGCGATGTTCGAGCTGGCCGGCGGCCATGCGCAGGAGCAGACGCAGGTGCGCCGTGTCTTCTTCGCTGATGCCGATGACAGCCAGATATTTTTCGCGTGTCACAAACCGCTCCCTCGACAGCCGTCATGCGACGGCGGCATGTGCCGGATCATGCCGAAGCATACTTCAAAAATGCTGCATGTGGGGCCGAATTCCGGTCTCAGGCGATCAATGCCGGTGTCGCCGAGGTTGCGTTCACATTCGCGGCGTCCGCGTGGCGCGATTGCTGCTGCATTGTCCACAGCGCGGCGTAACGGCCGTTGTGGGCGAGCAGGCTCGCGTGGCTGCCGCGTTCGACGATGCGGCCATGCTCGAGCACGATGATTTCGTCCGCATCGACGATGGTCGACAGCCGATGCGCGATGATCAGGGTGGTGCGTTCGCGCGCGATGTCGGTCAGTTCGCCCTGGATGATTTTTTCGGTGCGTGTATCCAGTGCGCTGGTGGCCTCGTCGAACACCAGGATGGCCGGGTTCTTCAGCAGGGTGCGCGCGATCGCCACGCGCTGTTTTTCGCCGCCGGACAATTTCAATCCGCGTTCGCCGACGCTGGTGTCGTAAGCTTGCGGCAAGCTGTGGATGAAATCGTGGATGTGCGCCGAGCGCGCCGCGGCCACGACTTCCTCGCGCGTTGCGTCCGGACGCCCGTAGGCGATGTTGTAATAGATCGTGTCGTTGAACAGCACCGTATCCTGCGGCACAATGCCGATGGCCGCGCGCAACGAATCCTGCGTCACTTCGCGAATATCCTGATCGTCGATCAGGATGCGTCCGCCGCTGACGTCGTAGAAACGGTAGAGCAGGCGTGCCAGCGTGGATTTGCCCGCGCCGGTGGTGCCGACCACGGCGATGGTCTTGCCCGGAGGAATATAAAAATCCACATCGTGCAAAATGCTGCGTTGTGGATCGTAGTGAAACGACACCTGCTCGAAGCGCACCGCGCCGCCGCGAACGGTCAGCGATTTGGCGTCCGGCGCATCACGCACTTCCTGCGGTTCGTCGAGCAGGCCGAACATGCGTTCGATATTGATCAGCGCCTGCTTCACTTCGCGATAGACCATGCCGAGATAATTGAGCGGTATCGCAAGCTGGATCAGGAAGGCGTTGATCATGACCAGATCGCCGATGGTCAGCGTGCCGGCCACCACGCCCGCCGATGCGCGCCAGAGCAGCAGGGTCAAGCCGGTGGCGACGATGCCGGCCTGGCCGATATTGAGTACGGCGAGCGATTTCAGGCTCTTGACCGTAGCTTCTTCGTATTGCCGCAAGGCGACGTCGAAACGCGCCAGTTCGTGGCGCTCGTTGCCGAAGTATTTGACGGTTTCGTAATTGAGCAATGAATCGACCGAGCGTGCGTTGGCCTCGGTGTCTGCCTCGTTCTTGGCGCGGTAATAGCGCAGGCGCCATTCAGTGACCGAAAACGTGAACACGATGTAGGTGACGATCGTAGTTAGCGTGATCAGCGCGAAGCCCCAGTCGTAGCGCACGATCAGAAAGGTGGAAATCAGCGTGATCTCGAACAGCGTCGGCAGGATTGTATAGATCGTCCAGTCCAGCAAATCCGATACCGACACCATGCCGCGCTCGACATCGCGCGATACGCCACCGGTGCGGCGATCGAGATGGAAACGCAGCGACAAGGCGTGCAGATGCGAAAATACTCGCAGCGTGATTTCGCGCGAAGTGCGCGCCAGCACGCGTGCGAACACCACCTGGCGCAGTTCCTGGAACAGCGAGGTCGACAGTCGCAGCGCGCCGTAGGCGAACAGCAGCAGGACCGGAATCGTCAGCAATTGCGTTTTCAGATCGAGTCCGTCGACCAGATGCTTGAGCACCACCGGCACGCCGATGTTGGCCAGTTTGGCCGCGACCAGAAGCAGCAAAGCCAGCAAGACGCGCCAGTGGTAATGCCAGACATAAGGCAACAGGCGGCGCAAGGTCGCGGACGTGGTGGTGGAAGGCGAAGTCACGGTTCCGGGCATCGTGTTGAAATGGGGACAATTATGGACTGCGCAAGCCGATTCGGTGCGACCGGCGTATCATCTTGAATCCCGCAACGAACGGAGACAGCATATGCGTCGCGCAGCTCTCATCGTATTCGGATTTGCCCTGATCAGCGGCATCGCTCTCGCGCAGGCGGCGGCCAGTCCCGCCGCGCCAACCCGGCCCAAGGCGCCGCATGGTGCGAAAGTATTCATCATCTCGCCCCGCAATGGCGCAACTGTCGGCGAGGACGTGTTGGTGAAGTTCGGCGTCAAGCACATCACCGTCGCGCCCGCGACCGACACCGCGCCGAACACCGGGCATCATCATCTGTTGATCGACGCGCAGGAATTGCCGCCGCTGGATGCGCCGATCCCGAACGATGCCATGCACAAGCATTACGGCAAGGGCCAGACCCAGGACACGATTCATCTGACGCCCGGCGATCACACCCTGCAACTGGATTTCGCCGATTACGCGCACATGCAATTCGATCCGCCGATCGTGTCGCGTAAGATCACGGTGCATGTGAAGCCGTAGCTGAATACGAAATCGAAAAAACCGGCGCTGCGCGATCTTGCAAACGCCGGTATCGTCCTCACTTGACGAACTTGCCGCGTGCGATCACGCTGCAAGCGCCCCGTCTTTTTGCCTCGCAATCTGGAACCGAGAATGGAAAAATCCTCCAAGCCCGAGCACGCCGCCATCGGCATCGTGGAATTGCCGATTCTGCCGTTGCGCGATGTCGTCGTCTATCCGCATATGGTGATCCCGCTGTTCGTCGGTCGGGAAAAATCCGTGCGCGCGCTGGACGTGGCGATGGCTGGCGACAAGCGCATCCTGCTGGCGGCGCAACGCAGTCCGGATATCGACGATCCACAGGTTGGCGAGCTGCATTCGATCGGCACCGTGGCGACGGTGCTGCAACTGCTCAAGTTGCCCGACGGCACGATCAAGGTGCTGGTCGAGGGTGCCAGCCGCGCCGAAGTGGAGCGTTTCTCCGAACGCGACGGCGTGATGACCGGCGTGGCACGCACGCTCGATCCGGCCTACACGCGCGATCGGCGCGAGGTCGAGGTGATCGCACGTTCGCTGGTGTCGATGTTCGAGCAATTCGTCAAGCTCAACCGCAAGATTCCGCCGGAACTGCTGACCACGCTGGCCGGCATCGACGATGCCAGCCGCCTGGCCGACACCATCGCCGCGCACCTGTCGATCCGCCTGCAGGACAAACAGAAGGTGCTGGAGACGGCTGATGTCGCCGATCGTCTGGAAATGTTGCTGGGCTTCGTCGATGGCGAGATCGACGTGCAGCAGATCGAGAAGCGCATCCGCGGCCGGGTCAAGTCGCAGATGGAAAAGAGTCAGCGCGAGTATTACCTCAACGAGCAGATGAAGGCGATCCAGAAGGAGCTGGGCGAAAGCGAGGAAGCGCCGAACGAGGTCGAGGAACTCGGCAAGAAGATCACCAAAGCCGGCATGCCCAAGCCCGTCGAGGCCAAGGCGCGCGCGGAGTTGAACAAGCTCAAGCAGATGTCGCCGATGTCGGCCGAGGCGACCGTGGTGCGAAATTACATTGATTCGCTGGTCGGTGCGCCGTGGAAGAAACGCAGCAAGGTGCGGCGTGACCTGAAGGCTGCCGAGGATGTGCTCGATACCGATCATTTCGGCCTGGAGAAGGTCAAGGAGCGCATCGTCGAATATCTGGCCGTGCAGCAACGCGTGAAAAAGATGAAAGGCCCGATCCTGTGCCTGGTCGGGCCGCCGGGCGTGGGCAAGACTTCGCTTGGGCAGTCGATCGCGCGCGCGACCAATCGCAAATTCGTGCGCATGTCGCTGGGCGGCGTGCGCGACGAAGCCGAAATCCGCGGCCATCGGCGCACCTATATCGGTTCGATGCCCGGACGCATCATCCAGAACATGTCCAAGGGCGGCACGCGCAATCCGCTGTTCATGCTCGACGAGATCGACAAGATGTCGATGGATTTCCGCGGCGATCCGTCCTCGGCCTTGCTCGAAGTGCTCGATCCGGAGCAAAACCACGCCTTCAACGATCACTACCTGGAAGTTGATTTCGACTTGTCCGAAGTGATGTTCGTCGCGACCGCGAATTCGCTGAATATTCCCGGCCCGCTGCTCGATCGCATGGAGGTGATCCGCATTCCCGGGTATACCGAGGAAGAAAAGGTCAACATTGCATTGCGCTATCTCATGCCCAAGCAGATCAAGGCCAACGGGTTGCGCGACAGCGAAATCCAGGTCGCGGAATCCGCGATCCGCGACATGATTCGCTATTACACGCGCGAATCCGGTGTGCGCAATCTCGAGCGCGAGCTGGCCAAGATCTGCCGCAAGGTGGTCAAGGAACTGTCGCTGGCTGCCGCCAAGCGCACGGAAAAGAAACCACGGCGCAGCAAGATCACCGTGAGTGCGCGCAATCTCGAACATTATCTGGGCGTGCGCAAGTTCACATTTGGTCGCGCCGAGCTGCAAAACGAAGTCGGCCTCGTGACCGGATTGGCGTGGACCCAGGTTGGCGGTGATCTGCTCAGCATCGAAGCCACCGTGGTGCCCGGCAAGGGCAAGCTCATCCATACGGGCCAGCTCGGCGACGTCATGCAGGAATCCATCCACGCGGCCTTGACCGTCGTGCGCGCGCGTGCCGAACGCCTCGGTATCGATCCGGACTTCCATCAGAAACACGATATCCATATCCATGTGCCGGAAGGCGCCACGCCGAAAGACGGCCCGAGCGCAGGCGTGGCCATGTGCACGGCACTGGTGTCGGCGCTGACCCGCGTGCCGGTGCGCTCGGAAGTGGCGATGACCGGCGAGATCACGCTGCGCGGCCGCGTGTTGCCGATCGGTGGACTCAAGGAGAAGCTGCTGGCGGCGCATCGTGGCGGCATCGAGTTGGTGATCATTCCGGAGGAAAACGAGAAGGATCTTGCCGAAATCCCGAAGAACGTCACCGAATCGCTGACGATCAAGCCGGTGCGCTGGATTGATCAGGTGCTCGATATCGCGCTGGAGCGCGCCTTGACGCCGCTTCCGGCAAAAGTGGAAGATGCAGCAAAATCCACATTGGAACCAGCGCATGACGGCGATGGCGAAGCGTCGCAGCCGCGCGCGCACTGAGCATCGGCAGGGAGCGGCTCGTCCGCTCCCATGCAAATTCCTCTCCATGGTGTCAAGCGGAAATCCCGCAAAATTTCGCTGCGGCCGGTTATTCGCAAATTTGCGCTAACCCGCACCACGTCTTGTATTGCGCCGGATCATGGCGGCTGGTATAAAGTCTGCGCCGCGATCCAGGAGACTGCCAAGTCCAGGCGATCGCGGGGTCGCAAGTCGAGTACAGGTCCGATGCGAAATCGGACCGGCGCTTGGTTCGCACACTTGCCACGAATTGCTGTCGCTGATTCCGTCCGGGAGAGAGATAAATGAATAAAGCTGAATTTATTGCTGCTGTGTCCGATGCCGCCGGTTTGACCAAAGTGGAAGGCGGCAAGGCCGTCGAAGCGGTCATCGAAACCGTCAAGAAAGCGCTGAAGAAGGGCGATACCATTTCCCTCGTGGGATTCGGTACGTTCATCGTGCGCAAGCGCGCTGCGCGCACCGGGCGCAATCCGCGCACCGGTCAGCAGATCAAGATCAAGGCCTCGAAGAATCCGTCCTTCAAGGCTGGCAAAGCGTTGAAAGATGCCATAAACTAACGCGCTTTTCGCTGCGGTAAGGGTGCTTAGCTCAGCGGTAGAGCGTCGCCTTTACACGGCGAGGGTCGGGGGTTCGAAACCCTCAGCACCCACCAGTGCTTGATGCGGGTCATTCCGCAGGAAGTCCGGCCACCGGGGCGGACTTCCGATGAAAAACGCGGAGTGGTAGTTCAGCTGGTTAGAATACCGGCCTGTCACGCCGGGGGTCGCGGGTTCGAGTCCCGTCCACTCCGCCACGTTTTTTGCAAGGGCGCCGTAAAGGCGCCCTTGCTTTTTACAAGGATGCCGCGCCGTAGAGGTACCTTGTTTTTTGCAAGGATGCTGCGCCGTAGAGGCGCCCTTGTTTCTTGTGACATCGCCACGGCGCTGGTCGCGCCGACTACAACGGGTTCGGGCAACGATCAATGCAGCAGAAAACTCTTCACGAAAAATTTTCCGGTCCGATCGCCAAAGGTGTGCTCGGCGTCATCGGCGTCATCTTCGGCGGCTTTTTCGGCATTCCCTACTACAACACGGTTACTGCGACGTATGTGGCCAAGGTCGACGGCCACGATATCTCGCAGCAGGATTTCCGCGAGCGCTACGAGTCGTACCGCGCGCAGACGCAAAAAATGTACGGTCAGCAATTCGATGCGCAGGCGTTCGATACGCCCGAGCGCAAGCGCGAAATGCTCGATCAGATGATCAACGAGCAGTTGTTGCTCGATGCCAACGATAAACTCGGCGCAGTGGTTCCGGCAAAGCAGGTCTTCGACCAAATCGCCAGCTACCCGGCGTTTCAGGTCGACGGCAAGTTCGATCCCGACCAGTACCGCATGCTGCTGGCTGAACAACGCAAGACGCCGCTGGAATTTCAGGAGAGCGTTCGTCACGATCTGGCTTTGCGTGAATTGCTTGGACAACTGGCCCAGGGCAGCGTCGTTACCGAGGCAGAAGTCACCGACTATCTGCGCCTGCGCGATCAGACCCGCGATTTTCGTTTTCTGAAACTCGACAAGCCGACGACCGATGTGCAAGTCGCCGATGCCGACATCGAGGCGTACTACAAGGCGCATGGCGATCAGTTCATGACGCCGGAGAAAGTCTCGCTCGATTATGTCGAACTCGATGCCGCCAAGATGCAGGTTGCCGACAAGGTCGATGATGCGACCCTGAAGCAGCAGTACGAAACGCAGAAGTCGCATTACGTTGCTCCGGAACAACGTCTGGCCTCGCACATCCTGATCAAGGTGGCCAAGAACGCCGATGCGGCTGCGCAGAAGGCGGCGCTGGCCAAGGCGCAGGAGATCGACAAGCAGGCAAAATCCGGCAAGGATTTCGCGGCATTGGCGAAAGCGGATTCGGACGATCTCGGCTCGAAGGCCCAGGGCGGCGATCTGGGCTGGCTCGAGAAAGGTGTGACAGATCCTGCGTTCGAGAGCGCATTGTTCGCGATGAAGAAGGGTGATATTTCCGATCCGGTAAAGTCGGACGAGGGTTATCACATCATCGAATTGCGCGATGTCAAACCGGAGCAGGTACGCAGTTTCGACGAGGTCAAGGCGGAACTCGCCAAGAAGTATCTCGAAGGCGAACACGAGCGCGAATACAGCGATATTTCCGGCAAGCTGACCGATGCGATCTATCAGGATCCGACATCGCTGGCGCCTGCGGCGAAGACGCTGGGTCTGACGGTGCAGAAAACCGGTCTGTTCGGCCGCAACGGCGGCACCGGCATCGCCGCCAATCCGGCGGTGATCAAGGCGGCGTTTTCCAGCACCGTGCTCACCGAAGGCAACACTTCGGATCCGGTCGAACTCGGCCCGAATCATATTGTCGTGTTGCGCGTGGATCAGCACGAGAAGTCGGTGCCGAAGCCGCTGGATCAGGTGCGCGAAAACATTCGCAAAATCCTGGCCGAGCAGCAGATCGCCAAGCAGGCGAAAGACCGCGCCGGTGCGTTGTATGCGCGCCTGCAGAAGGGCGAAACCCTGGACAAGTTGGCCGACGAGCTGAAGCTCAAGCCCGAAGACGGGAAAGATATTGGCCGCAAGGCCGCGAACCTGGACGGCAAACTTGTGGCGGAAGTGTTCAAACTCGCACGGCCGCAAGCCGGCAAGCCCGAGATCGGCGAAGTGGCGCTGGCCAACGATGCCTACGCCTTGATCGTGCTCGATGCAGTCAAGGATGGCGATCCATCCAAACTCGACCCGAAAACCCGCGAAGCCGCAGGCAATCAGTTGCGTCAGGGCGCGGGCAACGAAGTCGTGCTCGGTTTCATCGCCAGTCTGCGCAAGAACGCCAAGATCGAGATCAAGGAAAGCAATATGTAAGCGTGGATGGCGGCTCGGTCGTCACGACAAAAAAAGGCCGCGTGATGCGGCCTTTTTGTTACGTGGATTTCCCGGATTCGGATGCTTCACAAATTCTCGCTTCTCAGATCCCGGTCATGCCCAGAATGTTGTAGCCGGAATCGACAAAGGTGATTTCGCCGGTGATGCCGGAAGCGAGGTCCGAGCACAGGAAGGCGGCGGCGTTGCCGACTTCGTCGATGCTGACATTGCGGCGCAAGGGCGAATGCTGCTCGACGTGATCGAGCATCTTGCGGAAATCAGCGACGCCGGCGGCGGCCAGGGTCTTGATCGGACCGGCGGAGATCGCATTCACGCGCGTGCCTTCGGGTCCCAGGTTGTAGGCCAGATAACGCACGCTGGCTTCGAGACTCGCCTTGGCCACGCCCATCACGTTGTAATTGGCCATTGCGCGGTCAGCGCCGAGATAGGTCAGGGTCAGAATCGCGCCGCTGCGGCCTTTCATCATCGGGCGCGCGGCCTTGGCCATGGCCGACAGGCTGTAGCTGGAAATATCGTGGGCGATGGCAAAATTCTCGCGGGTCAGATGATCCAGATAACCGTCCTGGATCGCTTCGCGCGGCGCGAAGCCGATCGAATGCACGAGGATGTCGAATCCATCCCAATGCTTGCCCAGGTCGGCGAATAACTGCGCGATCTGTTCGTCGCTGCTCACATCGCAAGGCAGGACGATGTTCGAGCCGAAGGCATTGGCGGCCTCATCGACACGCGGCTTGAGCTTGTCGTTGACGTAGGTGAAAGCCAGTTGCGCGCCTTCGCGGTGCATGGCGTTGGCAATGCCCCAGGCGATCGAACGCTGGCTGATGATGCCGGTAATCAAGGCGCGCTTGCCGTGCAGAAATCCCATGTTCGCTCCGAATTTTGAAAGTGCGGTCATGGACGGCCGCTTTTTGATCCCAGCGATCAAGGATGATCGCATAAGTACTGAAAGTGCGACCACGGATGATCGCCCAAGCAGACATTCTAACCGAGCACGGCTTTCGCGTCAGTTGACTGCCGCTGCGGCTGCTGTTGCTTGTCCACCGCCAATTTCTGACGGGGCACGCAAGCGCAGGCGTTGTCCGAGACGCAGCGTGGCCTTGCGGCCGAGTCCATTCCAGCGCAGCAGGTCGTCAAGCGGGACATGCTCGCGGCGGGCGATGCTCCACAGCGTATCGCCGGAGCGAACGATGACGCTAGGCGACGCCGTGGATCGCCCAGTGGCCGCCACGGCGCGCGGTCCATCGCGAGTATCCGCGCCATCCGTGCCGCGTCCGGGCAGGAGCAGGCGCGTGCCGGGCGCCAGCAACGCGGCGCCATCCACATGATTGATCGTGGCCAGCGTGGCGGAGTCGATCGCGTTGGCGCTGGCAAGCACGCCGATGGCTTCGGAATGCTTCAATACGACCTCGTGCCAGTCGTGCCAGGAAGATTGTGGCAACTCGGCGAGCGTGCGCTCCAGCGCGCCCTTGCTTGCGACAGGAATCAACAAATGCCACGGGCCGTCGCTCGGCATTTGCGGCCGCAAGTAACCGGGATTCAGGCGTTGCAGACGGGTTGCGTCGACATCGGCCAGACGCGCGGCCAGCCGCAGGTCGATGGCGGCGGGGAAATCCACAGCGACGAGATGGTCACCATCTTGCGGCTCCGGCAACTCGACATTGAATCGCTCCGGGTCGGATACGATGCATGCCAGTGCGAGCATCTTGGACAGGTGTTCGTGAGTGCCGCGATTCACGCGCAAACGGGATAGTTCGGTTTCGGTTCGCGGTTTCAGGCCGGTGCCGACAAGTCGCCTGACTCGGTATTCGCCGGCGTTGTAGGCCATGTCCGCGAGGCGCCAGTCGCCGAATTCGTCGCGGTAGCGTTGCAGCAGTTCGAGTGCCGCCGTGGTAGACGCATAAACGTCCAGACGGCCATCGTAATCGTGATTGATGCGCAGTCCGGCCTCGCGTGCGGTATCCGGCATCAATTGCCAGATGCCGGCGGCGCGGTCGCCGCTGGAAGCCAGTGGCGTGTAGTTGCTTTCGAGGTAGGGCAGAAACGCGAATTCGCCAGGCAGCTTGCGTTGTTCGATCTGATCGAGCACGACGAGCAGAAACGGCATCGCCTGGCTCAGCGAGGTACTGAATCCGGCAGGACTTTCGGTATACCAGCGCGCCCAATGCTGTATCGCCGGGTTGTAATCACAACCGGGCATGGCGAAGCGCGTGCGCAATCGCTGCCAGGGCGACGCGTCTGCTGTGGGCGGTTCGGTGTGTGCCGGCGCCTCGGGTCTGGTTGCTGCTGCAGGCATGGATTCGGGCGCGGCGACTGCCGGCGCGAGTGACGGGTTCGGCCGTGGCAGATTGCTGCTGCAGGCAACGAGTAACAGGCAGGCGCTTCCCAAGGCGGAGCAGCCACCACCGAGGGCAGCCAGGCGCCAATCCCGGGCGACGACACGCTTCATGGCGTTGTGGCCTGGAGCGGATTGGTCCGGACGTGGTCGATAATGGCAGAACGCGATGCAGTCATGCGTTGGAATCGTCGCGTGACGCCCTCCCCGGCGAAACGGACGCGCACTATACCAGCTTGCTGCCTCCGCGCCGGGATGGTCGATCATGCGATGCAACATGCCGGTTTACCCGGTGCTGCGGTTTCGCGCACAATTGCGGCTTGCCCATTCCCACCCGCGCGAGCGCATGCCCAACGATCTCAATCGCTTTTACGCGAGTGCACTGATGCAAACGCTGTTCGCGCGCGAACTGTCGGCGCTGGCGCCGGTGCTTGCAGGCATTTATGGAAACCATGGCTTGTTCCTGCGTGCGCACGCAGCCGCGCCTGTCGCGCTGCCGCCGCATCTGCTTGGCACGATGACCGAACTTGCGGTTGCGGCCGATGGCCGGTTCGAGGGCAGCGTGAGTTGCGAATTAGCCGAGTTGCCGTTCGCGAGCGAGAGCTTCAAGCTGTTGATCGTCCAGCATGCGTTCGAGCGCATCGACCATGTGCAGGCGTGTGCGGTCGAACTGGCACGCGTGCTGGCACCCGAAGGCGTGGTGTTGATCCTGGGTTTCAATCCACTGGGTTCGTGGCGACCGTGGCTGGCCTCGCGTGCCGCTGGCGGTTCGCGCCTGCGTTTGCGCTCGGCCCGGGCTTGCCAGCGGCTGCTTGCGGGCGAGCAAATCGATACGCTGCAGGTGCGTTACCCCGGCGTTTTCTGGCCGCGCGCCTGCGCCATCGGGCAGACGCCGACGCGTATCGAAACGCTGCTTGCCCGTTTCGGCAGCAGTTGGTTGCTGCTCGCCCGCAAGCGCCGCAGTACGCTGACACCATTGCGCTTGCGTTCGGGCAAACGCGAGCTGGCCTTGAATCCACGGCTGCTGCCAGGCGCACATCGGGAGTGTGCATGAGCGCGCCGGCTCAAGTGCAGGTCGAGATATTTACCGATGGCGCCTGCCTGGGCAATCCCGGACCGGGTGGCTGGGCGGCGTTGCTGCGCTACAAAACCCAGGAGAAATGCATTTCCGGCGGCGCACGCGACACCACCAACAATCGCATGGAATTGATGGCGGCGATCGCGGCACTGGAGGCATTGCGGCGCGCGTCGAGCGTGCGCCTGACCACCGATTCGCAATACGTCAAGCAGGGCATCGAATTGTGGATGCCGCGTTGGCAGGCCAATGGCTGGCGCACGTCGGACAAGAAACCGGTAAAGAATCAGGATTTGTGGCAACGTCTGGCGGCGGCTGCAACGCCGCATCGCATCACTTGGCAATGGACGCGCGGACATTCCGGGCATCCGGAAAACGAACAAGTCGACAAGCTCGCGCGCGACGCCGCGATCGCGGCGATGGAGGAATGATGCGACAAATCGTGCTGGACACCGAAACCACCGGTCTGGAAGTCGCCAAGGGCCATCGTCTCATCGAAATCGGCTGCATCGAGCTGACACAGCGACGTCCGAGCGGGCAACGTTTTCATCGCTACCTGAATCCCGAACGCAGCATCGACGAAGGTGCGCAAGCGGTACACGGCATCAGCAGCGATTTTCTTGCCGATAAACCGCATTTCGCCGAAATCGCACGCGATTTCATCGCCTTCATCGACGGCGCTGAGTTGATCATTCACAACGCCGCCTTCGACATCGCGTTTCTCGATGCCGAACTGGCGGCCGCCGATCCGACCCTGGGATCGATTGCCGATCACGCCGACGTACTCGATACCTTGATCCTGGCGCGGGAAAAATTTCCGGGCCAGAAAAACAATCTCGACGCACTGTGCAAACGCCTGAACGTCGACAACAGCCATCGCGACCTGCACGGCGCCTTGCTCGATGCGCAATTGCTGGCTGAAGTCTATCTGGCGATGACGGGTGGGCAGGGCGATCTCGGTTTTTCCAGCGCAGACAATACGGCAGTTGTGACGGCGGCTGCGGCGGTACGCTCCGCTGCGCGGCCACCGTTGCGTGTGCGTCTTGCCGATACGGCAGAACTGACGGCCCACCAGGCGCGGCTTGCCGGTTTGGACAAGGCGAGCAAGGGGCGCCGCCTCTGGCAGGAATGAGTTCATCGCGGGTTGCCCGGCGCGGCCGCGACTGCGGTATGATCCGGCGAGCGGATGCGCCATGCTGGGGAGGACGGCGATGAAAGCGCTACATGCAGTATTGATCCTGTTCGTGTTGAGTGCGTTCGCGTCGAGCGCGAGTGCGGAAACGGCCGTGGAAGCCATCGCTGCGCACAAGCACATGGGCGTGGCCAGTTGCAGCAACAGCGTCTGCCACGGCGCCTCGCAGCCGTTCCGCGATTCGGACGTGATGCAAAACGAATTCGCCATCTGGCAGGAATTCGATCCGCACGCCAAGGCCTATCAGGTACTTGAACAACCGAAGTCGAAAGCGATTGCGCAGAAACTGGGATTGGGCGATCCGACCAAGGCGCAGGTTTGCCTGGACTGTCACGCCGACAATGTGCCTGCCGCGGATCGCGGCGAACGCTTCCAGATTTCCGACGGCGTTGGTTGCGAAGCCTGCCACGGCGGCTCCGAGTCGTGGCTGAATGCGCATGCCGATCGCAAGGTCGCGCACGCCGACAATCTCGCCAAGGGCATGTATCCGACCGAGGATCCGATCAAGCGCGCGCAACTGTGCTTGTCCTGCCACATGGGCGAAAAAGAACGCATGATCACCCACCGGATCATGGGCGCGGGGCATCCGCGGTTGTCATTCGAATTGGATACCTTTACCTGGCTGCACCCGCATTACAAGGTCGACGCCAATTGGATCAAACGCAGGGGCGACTGGAACGGCGTGCGCGACTGGGCCGTCGGCCAGGGTGTTGCGGCGGAAAACCTGCTGAGCCTGCTGCTCGATCCGAAAACCGGCTGGCAGGGAATTTTCCCCGAACTCGTGCTGTTCAATTGCCAGGCCTGCCACAAGCTGATGAAGGACAATAACTGGGGGCCACGCCAGGGCACTGGTCTGGGACCGGGCGTGGTGCGCTTGAACGATGCGAATCTGGTGACCTTCCGCTACGCGCTCGCGCCGGTGGACAAGACGGCCGCGCAACGTGTGTTCGAGCAAACCCGTGACCTGCACCGCGCGACCACGCAAAGCCGCGACGCTACTTTTGCTGCAGCACGCACACTGCGGGCGACGCTCGAATCGCTGCTGCCCAAAGTTGCGGCCTACAATTTCGATGCAGCCAGCCTCGATCCGATTTTCGCCAGCATGGTCGCCGATGGCGAGCGCGGCGAATTCCGCGATTACGCCGCGGCCGAGCAAGCGTCGATGGCAGCGCAATCGCTGGTCGTCGCATTTGAGAACGACGGCAAACTCGACAAAGCCAAGGATGCGACTCTCAAGGCGCGGCTGGACACTTTGTACAACGCCGTCAAGGACGAAAACAATTACTCGATGACAAGCTTCGTCGCCGCGCTCAAGAGCTTGCGCAGCGCTGCGCCGTAAGCGTCGAGTGTGCGCGGTAGTTGCCGGCTGCCGCGCTGCCCACGTATTCTTGGATGTCGGCTTCGGCCGATGTCACTCTGTGTGCCCCCGCAACGGCTGATTTCGCATGACCGACAACGTCCAGATTCCCGGTTACCGTTTGCTGCGCACGCTGGGCGAAGGTGGCATGGCCACGGTCTATCTCGCCATGCAGGAATCGCTGGATCGCGAAGTGGCATTGAAGGTCATGTCGCCAGTGCTGGCGGCAAATGCGACGTTCTGCGAGCAGTTCATGAAGGAAGGGCGGATCACCGCCAAGCTGACGCATCCGCATCTGATGACCGTGCATGACATCGGTTCGGATCGCGGCGTCTATTATCTGGCCAGTGAGTATTTGCCGGCCGGCACGCTGCGCGAGCGCATGGATCGGCTGAGTCCGTCCGAGTCGCTGGAAATCGCGCGCGACATCGCTTCGGGTCTTGCGTATGCACACGAGAAAGGCTTCGTGCATCGCGATGTGAAACCCGGCAACATCATGTTCCGTTCCAACGGCACCGCCGTGCTTGCGGATTTCGGCATTGCCAAGGCGATGAAATCGGTGAGCGCGGCGACGATGGCGGGCAACGCGATCGGCACTCCGGATTACATGAGTCCGGAACAGGCACAGGCCAGCCCCGTCGACGGGCGTTCGGATTTGTACAGCCTCGGCGCGGTGCTATACGAGTGTTTGGCCGGACAAAAGCCCTATCGCGCGCCCGACGCCTACGCGGTGGCGCTGATGCATGTCACCGAGCCGGTGCCGAGATTGCCGGAAAAACTTGCCTGGTTGCAGCCGCTGATCGACGGCTTGATGGCGAAGAATCCGGAACAGCGTTTCGCCACCGGCGAGGCCTTCATCGCGGCCTGCGACCGTCTGGTGCAGGCCAATCCGCAGGCGGCGGCATCCGCGCAGGAGCAGCGCAGCGCGCGCCGGCGCGCGGTGAGCGCGGGTTCGTCTTCGGCCACGGCGATTTCGCAACCGGTTCCGAGAATCACACGTGCGCGAGTCTTGCGTTTGACCGCGATCGGCGCCGGCGTGATCGTTCTCGTCGGCATCGGCTGGCTTGGTTGGCGTTCGATGCAGCGGCCACCGGCAGAGCAGGCAGTGGGCACGACAGCAGCGGCTCCGGAACGGTCGGACACGTCATCGGCACCGTCACCCCCACCGATCACCGGCGACAGTGCCGCAAAGGGTGCGCTGGAGAAACTGGATTTGCCGACCCTGCTTGCCCGCGGCGACGAATATCTCGCCTATGGTCAAAAAAACTATGGAGAAAAACTCGATTTCCCGGCGGGCGAGAATGCGATCGACATGTATCAGGAAGCATTGCGGCGCGATCCGGGAAATGCGCGCGCCGCGAAAGGTCTGGAGCAGATCGCGGGATTCTTCGAGCAGGCGGCAACCGGTGCGCTCAGGAATGGTCTTTACACCGCGACCGACGAATTCATCGGCAAAGGTTTGCGTGCCGATCCCAAGAACGCCGCGTTATTGAAGCTCAAGGCCGATCTGGCCAAGGCCGAGCAGAACGGATGAGCGTGATCTGAATCGCGCGTGGATCAGCGGTTGCGGATCAGGATCACCGTGACATTGTCCGACCCGCCGCCATCGAGGGCGGCCAGGATCAGGTGATCGACGCATTCCTGTGCGGACAGATCCTGGCGTGCAAGTACCGCAGCGATGCCCTTGTCGTCGACTTCCTCGGTCAAGCCGTCCGAGCACAGCAGAATCTGCATGCCGGAGGCGAGAGTGCCGCGGATGGTTTCCACGCGCAGGCTCTGCGGATCGGTTACGCCCAGTGCCTGGGTGACGACGTTGCGGTGCGGGTGCGTGCGCGCCTGTTCGTGGGTGATGGCGCCTTGCTGGATCAGCTCCTGAACGTAAGAATGATCCTGCGACAGTTGCTTGAACTCACCGTTCCACAAGTATACCCGACTGTCGCCAACCCAGCAGATTTCGTAATCGCAATCGCGCATGCGGATCGCGGCGATGGTGGTGCCCATCGGCAGCGCTTCGGCTTTCTTGCTGGAGTGGTGGATGATTTCTTCGTCGGCACGCTGCACGGCCTGCGCCAGCGATGACCCGGCTCCGACTTCGCGCACCACGGTATCGCGTGCCAGCGCGCTGGCGACTTCGCCGTGCTCGTGCCCGCCCATGCCATCGGCCACCAGCCACAGGCCGAGCTCGGCGTCGGCGTAGTAAGTGTCTTCGTTGTGCTCGCGGCGCAAGCCGACGTGCGTGCTGTGACCGAATTCAATCATGCGCTGACCGGTTGATTGCGGAGTCCCCATGCGACCGTTGTCGTCCCCGCCCCGGATTGGCCGTGTGCGGCAGCCATAGCATGACGCGCCAGTGGCAGCGGATGCAAGCGGCAACGCCGTGAGTGCGACGTCGCCGCTGCACGCTCAAAACTCGATGCGGATGCCGATGGACAGGCGGTCCTCATGCATGCCTGTGTATCCGACCACATGTTCGTAATACACGAATGCCGAGCGCCCCTGTGGCAGAACCGCATTCAATCCGAAGCCGAGATTGAAATAGCTCGAATCCGGAGGCGTGTCGCTGAGCACGATTGGCGTCTGCGTAGGGTCGGCCAGGAAGCGCGTCACCACGGTTTGTGGGTCATTGCGGAACTCGTGGTTCCACTCGATCACGGCGTTGGGCACAAGTACGCCCCAGTCGTAACTGGTGGTGTAGCTGATCCGGCCGCCGAGTACGCCCAGCATCGATGTCATCGAGCGCGCGTCCACCGAGGTCGCGAGGCCCGCGCCGGGCGCATTCGGATCGGCGATGGATTCGCTGAATCCATCCAGGCTCAGGTGCGAATAAACTCCGCGCAGATACGGGCTGAAGGTCCATGCCTTGCGATTGAAATCCTTGCCGATCGACAGCGCCAGCGAACCCTCGTTGCCATTCGGCGACGCATTGGCGGATTGATTGACCGAAGTCAGACCCGGGCCCGACAAGCTGTCGATCTGGTAGACGATATTGCGTGTCATGTCGTAGCTGAGCGAGTTGTAAATCGCCGAGCCTTCGATATAGAAATCGTTGTTGTGGTACCAGGTGAAGTAGCCGTTAAGACTGTAGCCGTCGACGTCGACCTTGCCCGCGTTCAAATCGAAGCTGGAGTGGTTCGAGTTGTAACCCAGGGCCACGCCGGCGACGAAATCGGCGTTGAAGCGGTAGTCCACGCCGGCGGTGAGCGAGGCGTTGTGGTAATCGAAGCCTGGCCTCGACGCCATCGCATCGAAGCCACCGCGATCGACCATGCCGGTAGCGAAGAAGCCCCAGCGCTCGAAATCCTTGCCGATCTCGTCGTCCTGTTTGGGATCCTTGCGGAACGCGTCGCCGAGCATGGCCAGTGGCAGGCTGCGACCATCCTGGCTCAGGGTCAGGCCACTGAGGTTGATGCCCGTCGCGCCCTGGCGCAATTCGCCCAGGCGCGTATTGAGGTTGCCGAACTGACCGAGTTGCATGCTGTTGGCCAGTTCACGTTGTGGCAACGCCTTGTTGTTGAGCATCTGGTTGAGCGCGTCCGGTACCTGTTGCGGATCGTTGCCGGAACCGACGACGATCTCCGAGCAGCGTTGCAACAGATCGCGCTGTGGCGGAGTCAACTGGCCACCGGCCATTCCCGCCAAGGCCGGGCAGGCTTTGTCGATGGCTTTGGCCACACCGATCTGGGCCGGAGTCAATCCCGGCAAGTTGGCTACCGCATTGTTGAAGCTGAAGCTGAGCGCGGGAATTCCCGGCGCATTGGCGAGCGTCGCGGTGACGGTGTAGGCGCCGGGCAAGATCACGGTCAACTGGTTCTGCGCCTGGCCGTTGGCGTCGGTCGGCGTGCTGGCATTGACCAGCGTTCCCGACGAACCGGAAACCGTCCATGCGACATAAGCGCCGCTGATGGGATTGCCTTGCGGCCCGAGCAGTTTGACCACCAGTGCTTGCGAAGCCTGTCCCGGAATCAGCGCCTGATTGTTGCCGGAGACGATGGTGAACTGGCTGCCGCCGGCAACCGTTGCGCTGGCGATCGCGGTGAACACCACATTGCCGATGCCGGCTATCGATGCGGTGACGGAGTTGACGCCGGGATTTGAACCGAGGGTAAGGGTGTCGCTGGCGTTACCGTTGGCGTCGGTGATCGAGATCGGCGCACTGAGTGTGCCACCACCTTGATTCACGCTCCAGTTCACCGACAATCCCGGCACGCCTTTGCCGTTGGCAACGACCTGCACCGAGAACGGTTGCAACACGCCACCCGCGATCCCGCTCTGGTTGCCGCCGCCGGCGCTGGCGATGCTCGCCGCAGCGGGGATGGCAGTCGCGGTGAAACTCACCGTGACGTTGCCCATGCCGGGAATCGTTGCGGTCACGGAATTAGTGCCGGGATTCGGCCCGAGGGTCAGGGTATCGCTCGACTTGCCGCTGGCATCAGTGGTCGTAGTCGTGGAGACAAGGCCGCCGCCGCCCTGGTTCACGCTCCAGTTGACCGTCACGCCACCCAGATTCGCCGGCTGGCCGCCGGCTGCCGGCGCTGTGAGCTGGAGCACGAACGGCTGCAACGTGGTACCGACCACGCCGACCTGATTGTTGCCGCTGGCGGCACTGGCGCCAGCGACGAATGCGGTCGCGGTGAAATCCACTTTGGCGCTGCCAACGCTTGCCTCGATCGTGATCGGCCCCGCGCTGGCGCCATAGGTGAAATCGACCGATGCCATGCCGCTGTTGTCGATGGGTGTCGAAGCCGCGCTCAGGCTCGCCTGACCGCTGACGATGTTCCAGGCCACTGGCTGCCCTGTGGGGAATCCTCCGGGTGGCCCTAGCTGCACGACCAAGGGTGCACTGGACGCCGTGCCGACTGCGCCGGATTGGTTGTCGCCGGAAATTTTCTGCAGGGTAACGGCAGTCGCCGCGACGGTGAGATTGAAGTCCTGCACATAGTACTGAGAGGTTCCAGGTACCGATCCGGCGCATGCCTGACAGAATGCACGGACGATTACCGGCCCGGCGGTATTGCCCAAAGCGACATGAATCTGCAACGTCTCTGGTAGAAAGGGTGTATTTGAGGATGTGGGCAGGGAATAGTTCTGAGTGTAGGTACTGCCGCCGCTCTCGACGATGGTGGCAGTGCCGCGCAGCACCGTCCAGGAAATGCTGCCGTTGCCCGGCCCATCGAAGCCAGACTGTGGCACAAGTTGTACCACGAGCGGACTGGCCACCGCGGTACCGGGCGCGCCACTTTGATTGTTGCCGCTGACTTGTTGCATCTGCAGGACGGAAGGCGTGATGATGGTTTCGCTGAATGTCACCGTCTGCGGTGGGTTGTTGGAGAAGCAACTCACGTCGGCGCAAGCGGTCATGATGGCTTGCACATTGACCGTGCCGGGAGTCGAACCCAGATACAGCGGCACACTGGATATTTGGCCGGGCGCCGGGTTGCCGTTGTAGACGGATATATCGGTGCTGCCTGAGGAATCGAATGCAGCATTGCCGCTGGTGACCTTCCATTCCATCTTGGTCACGTACGAGGAATTGGAAAAAGCGACGGCCAACGGATTGCTCAGCTGCGTGCTTGGGGCGCCGCTCTGGTTATTGCCGCCGACCATGGAAATGGAGTTTGGAGTAAACGCTGCCGCGGCCAGCGCGGCGTGCAGCGGCGCACAGATTGCCAGCGCGAACAACAGCAATCTTCCGGCCGCGGAACACAATCCGGACAACACGGATTTAAGCGTCGTTCTCATACCCTACCCCCTAAAGCGGACTATACTTGAGTATACGGCTAAATCGTCCAATACACTTTAACGCCTTCAGTATGGGGAGACGCAACATGACACATCCGCGCCTGGATTCGATCCGTTGCCGCATCCGCCCGTTATGGTCGTGTGCCGCCCTGCTCGTGGTTGCGATTGCCGGTTTGTCCGCACCCACGGCGCCGGTCTATGCCAGCGTGCAAACCCGCAACCCCGAGGATTTCCTGATCGTCGATTGCTTGCTGCCAGGCACGGTGCGCAAGCTCGGGCGCTCGGCGACCTTCATGGGCGCGCGCCGACCGATCCGTACCACCCAGGCCGATTGCGAGATCCGCGGCGGTGAATATGTGGCTTACGACCGCGCCAATTACCAGACCGCACTCAAGGTCTGGATGGGGCAGGCCGAAGTCGGCGATGCCGAGGCGCAGAATTACGTCGGCGAGATTTATCTCAAGGGTCTGGGTACCGAACCGGATTACGTCAAGGCACGTGAGTGGTTCGAGAAATCCGCGGCGCAAGGGTTCAAGCGTGCGCGCATCAATCTGGGTTATCTGTACGAACAAGGGCTGGGCGTGGACAAGGACATGGCGCAGGCGCTCAACCTGTACCGCGAAGCCTCGGGTATCAGTGACGACAAACTCGTGTTTGCGTCCACGGTCACGGCCGAAGTGACGCAAGCCAAAGCCGAGAGCGCCGGTTTGCGCCAGCAGCTTTCCAGCGAACAGGAAAAATCCGCGCAACTGCGCGCACAGGTTGGCAAGCTGAAATCCGAATTGCAGCAAAAGCAGCAAAATTATCAAAAGTCGCAAAGTGAACTGAACGACGTGCGCGGCAAGCTGGATGCGGAGCAGGCCAAGGTCGGCGTGGATCGCGATCCGCAATACGCAAAACTCAAGGCCGACGCACAAACACACGAACGCGAACTGGCCGACAAGCAGCAACAGTTGCAAACTGCGCGGCAGGCCGGTGCCAAACAGCTCGCCGATGCCGAAGCGCAGATCGCCAAACTCAAGGCACATGAACAGGAATTGCTGGCGCGGCAGTCCTCGCCTGCCAACGACAAGGATTTGAGCGCATTGCGCCTGTCCGCGGCGCAGATGGACAGCGCATTGCGCGATGGCCGCCAGCACATGCAGCAGTTGCAGCAGCAGATGGCGCAGAACGAACAGCAGCGTCAGGATGTCCAGGCGAAGTTCGATCAGGCCCGGGTCGAACTGGCGCGCGAACATGCGCAGAACGAAGACGCGAAGCGTTTGCTCAAGTTGATGGAAGCGCAG
This sequence comes from Rudaea sp., assembly GCA_025451955.1. GTDB lineage: Bacteria > Pseudomonadota > Gammaproteobacteria > Xanthomonadales > Rhodanobacteraceae > Rudaea. The sequence continues at coordinate 40,615 of JANWJJ010000067.1, forward strand.
CTTTCGGAAAAGCGTCAGCAATTGACCACTCAGCGCATGCAGATGGCGGGCCTGCAATCGCAGATCGACAACGACAAGGTGGTGTCGCTGCCACCGGGTTTCACTACGGCCAGCACCACGGGCGACTTGCGTGTGGAAATCCTGCAGCCTGCATTGGCGATGACCCGCGGTTTGGATAAACCGGCCGCATCCGTGCCGCCTGCGCAAAACGGCATGGAAGTCATCGGCCGCGTCCAGGCACCGGCTGGCTTGACTTCGGTCAGCCTCAACGGTCAAGTGGTCAACGTCGATGCCGGCGGATTGTTCAAGACCCACGTCGCGGTCACTGGCGACAACACGGCAGTGACGGTGGCGGCGCTCGACAAGAGCGGCAGCAAGGCGGTGCTCGACTTCGTCCTGATTCCCGGCCCCGGCGGCAAGGCAGCGGCGAAATCCGCTGGCGCGAGCGCGCCGCAGGTCGATACGCTGCCGCGTGGAGTCAAACTCGGCAAATACTACGCCCTGGTCATCGGCAACGACACTTATGCGGCATATCCCGAACTCAAGAGCGCGGGCGGCGATGCCAAGGCGATCGCCGATGTGCTCAAGTCGCGTTATGGTTACGCGGTACGCTTGCTGACCAATGCCAATCGTTTCGAGATGTTGTCGGCGCTCAACGACATGCGCGAACAGCTCAAGGACAACGATAATCTACTTGTATACTATGCCGGCCACGGCGAGATTGATGCTTCGCGCCAGGGTTACTGGCTGCCGGTGGATGCGCAGACGAATGCACCGACGAGCTGGATTTCCAACCGTGCCGTCAGCGACATCCTCACCACGATGGATGCGAAGCATGTGCTGGTGATCGCTGATTCCTGCTATTCCGGCACGATGACGCGCTCGTCGCTGGCCACGTTCGGCGGCGGCATGCCGGATACCGCCTGGGGCGATTGGGTCAAGACCATGGTCGCCGGCCGTTCGCGCACGGCGCTGACTTCCGGCGGTGTGCAGCCGGTGGCCGACGCCGCAGCCAACAGCGATCATTCGGTGTTCGCCAGTGCGCTGCTCGCGGTACTCAACGACAACAATCAATTGTTGACCGGCCAACATTTGTTCCGTGAGATCGCCGCCGGCATGGCCTTGCGCAATGCACGTGCCGGATTGCAGCAGGCGCCGGAATACGCGCCGATCCAGTTCGCCGGGCACGAAGCCGGCGAATTTTTCCTGATGCCGGCGGGCGCGAATCGATCAAGCGCGGCGGTGCAGGGTGATAGCGGAGCAATTGCGCGGGCGCCTTGATGGCGCCCCGCGTCATTGTGACGGTTGCGTGGATACGGCACGCTTCCGCCGCGACACGGTTTTTCGCAATGCCTTGCCGATCAGGCCGAGCGAGTTTTTTACCGCGGCCAGCGACCACGCGAACACACGGCGTTCGTCAACGCCGCTGAAGGCACGCGCGGCGTCCGGGAGATTGCCGATCGGCGCCTCGCGTAGCCGTGCCACGGCGCTGGCGCGTTTGCCGATCGCGTAAGTAACCGTCGCATTCGCGAGTGCGGAAGAAACAATCGCGGCTAGTGGCAGGATGCGCCGGCCGAGCAATCCGCCGATTCGGCCCAACACTCGCCGCAGCATGCCGCGCATCAAGGCATCGCCTGCCAGACTGGCGCCGGCACCGAGCAATTGCACATTATCCACAAGTGGATTATGCAGCCGCGCAGGCAGTTCAAGCCCGTACAGGGCGAAGGTTTCCTCGATCAACTCGCGCTGGATTGCCGCCAGCAGTTTCGCATCCAGCAGTTCGCCGAAGACGAGGCCGAGTACGCGGCGCAATCCCGGAATCGATTCCGCCGCCGCGGTCAGTGCGCCAATGCTGGCCGCACGCATGCATTTTCGCCGCAACAGGGCAAGGAATTGCGCATCCGTCGGCTTGCGCGCTGTTATCTGGCGGCTGCGCGCGGACTCCACAGGTTGGCGTTGGCGGGCGAGGGCCGGCATGCGACCATGCTAGCATCCTTGCGTCGCGCGCCGATCCGGGACGATGCATATCGGGCCGATGCATATGCGTTATCCTGCGCGCCCCATTCTGCGCGACCCTTGCCGAATCGATCCATGCCTGAACTCGAACGTCACGACACCATCCGCGCCGTCGCCTTTGATGGCGATTGTCTGCGCCTGCTCGATCAACGGCGTTTGCCGTTTGCAGAAACGCATCTCGAATGCCGCAGTGCGGATGACGTCGCCACGGCGATCCGCGATTTGGTGGTGCGCGGCGCGCCCGCGATCGGCATTGCTGCAGCCTGGGGCGTGGTACTCGAGGCGCGGCGCCTGGCTGTCGCCGGAAAGCCTGTGTCGCCCGAGACGCTGGAGCCCGTGCTGCAACGTCTCAACACCGCGCGGCCGACAGCAGTGAATCTTGCCTGGGCGCTGGCGCGCATGCGCGGCGCGATCGCGCATCTGTCGCACGATTCTGTTGCCGTGCTTACCGCCGAAGCGCAAGCGATCCAGGACGAGGATCTCGCCGCCAACCGACGCATGGGCGAACTCGGCGCGCAATTGCTCGGCGACGGTATCGGCGTACTCACGCATTGCAATACCGGGTCGCTGGCCACAGCCGGTTTCGGCACCGCACTGGGCGTGATCCGCGCCGGTTTCGCTGCCGGGAAAATTACACAGGTATACGCTGGTGAGACGCGACCGTGGTTGCAGGGTGCGCGCCTGACGATGTGGGAACTGGTGCGCGATGGAATCCCCGCGAAATTGATCGCCGACTCGGCGGCGTCGCATTTGCTGCGGTCCGGTGCGGTGCAATGGGTGATCGTCGGCGCCGACCGCATCGCCGCGAATGGCGACGCCGCCAACAAGATCGGCACTTGTCAGCTCGCAATCGTGGCGCGTCACTTTGGCATCAAGTTCATGGTCGTCGCACCGGCATCGACGGTCGACATGGCCACATCCGACGGCACGCAGATCGAGATCGAGTTGCGCGATCCGGCCGAATTGCTCGGTTTCGGCGGCCAGCGCACGGTGGTCGAAGGCGCGGATGCGTGGAATCCGGTGTTCGATGTCACGCCCGCCGGCTTGATCGACGCCGTGGTCACCGAACGCGGCGTGATTGAACATCCGAATGCGGTGCGCATGCGCGCGGTGTTCGCAGCAGGTTCTGCATGAAGGCCGCGATGCGCCAATTGGCGATGTTCTGCATCGGTGGCGTGATCGGCTTCATCGTCGATGCCGGCGTGCTGCAATTGCTGGTACTGGGCCTGGCCTGGGATCGCTACAGCGGTCGCCTGATTTCCTTTCTCTGTGCCGCCACGGCAACCTGGATATTCAATCGGCATTACACGTTTCGCGGGCCGCGCCGGCACTCGCTGGGAGGGGAATGGGCGCGCTATATCCTGGCGATGAGCGGCGGCTTTGCTTGCAATTTCAGCGCCTACTCGGCGTTGGTATACTTTTTCGATATCGACCGACAATGGTTGGTTCTGGCCGTTGCCGCGGGATCAGTGGCGGGCCTCGGAGTCAATTTCATGGCGTCGCGCTATTGGGTCTATCGGCATCCTGCGCATCCGGCGCCGGCATCCGGCGAGGCGAGACCGGATTGATCTGTACCGGCCCGCGGCGGCATTGCCGCAGGCCGCCACGGAACATCGAAAAACGTCGCTTTTTCTCAGTCCGCCGAGGCCGGCGATGTGGTAGAATTTCGCGGTTGCGAAAACCCCCGGGAATGGCCGCGCAACGCGGCAATCCGGCATCGCTTTACACCAGGAAAAAACTCTGATGGCGGAGCTGGCCAAAGAAGTCATTCGCGTCAATATCGAAGACGAAATGCGGCAGAGTTATCTCGATTACGCGATGAGCGTGATCGTCGGCCGCGCCCTGCCGGATGTGCGCGATGGCCTCAAGCCCGTGCACCGGCGCGTGCTGTTCGGGATGCACGAAGCCAACAACGTCTGGAATCGTGCCTACGTCAAATGCGCGCGCGTCGTCGGCGAGGTGATGGGTAAATTCCATCCACACGGCGATGCCTCGATCTACGACGCGCTGGTGCGCATGGCCCAGGATTTCTCGCTGCGCTATCCGCTGATCGACGGCCAGGGCAACTTCGGTTCGATCGATGGTGACGCCGCGGCGGCCATGCGTTATACCGAGTGCCGATTGCAGCGCCTGGCCGCGAGCCTGCTCGCCGACATCGACAAGGAAACCGTCGACTTCGTTCCCAATTACGACGAAAAGGAACTCGAGCCAAGTGCTTTGCCGGCGCGCGTGCCAAATCTGTTGATCAACGGCTCGGCCGGTATCGCCGTGGGCATGGCGACGAATATCCCGCCGCATAATCTCAACGAAGTGATCGACGCAACGATCGCCCTGATCGACGATCCCGAAGCGGGTATCGAAGTGTTGATGCAGCACATCCCTGGCCCGGATTTTCCGACCGCCGGCATCATCAACGGCGCTGCGGGAATCCTGGAAGCCTATCGCACCGGTCGTGGTCGCATTCTGGTGCGCGCCAAGGCCGACATCGAAACCGACAGCAATGGCCGCGAGACGATCATCGTCACCGAATTGCCGTATCAGGTGAACAAGGCGCGCTTGATCGAAAAAATCGCCGAGTTGC
>JANWJJ010000068.1 GCA_025451955.1 Rudaea sp.
TCGAACCGCCGACCCAGTGATTAACAGTCACTTGCTCTACCGCTGAGCTATCGGGGAAAACTGAGCGAGCCGCGTATTTTCGTGATCCGGACGATCCGCGTCAAGCTCAAGTTTAGTCGGACTGGAGTCCGGAGCACGCGGCAGCGGCCTGAGCGGGTGTCGGTTTGCCTTGGCGGATGCGTCCGGCGTTGTTGATGACGAGGCTGGCGGCCTGCGTTGCGCCACGGCGATCGCAGAAAGTGAACGTGACATTGGTACCGGGCGCGCTGCCATCGCCGCGATACGTTACGTGCTTGCGTCCGGTGGTGCTCGCAACGGCCATGCCGGCCTGGGTTTGACCGGCAGCCAGCACGGGTTCGCGGTCGCCGCGCGTGCCGTTATGGTCCAGATCCTGGAAAACGATCCAGCCGTGTTGCCACCAGATGCTGTTGTCGCAATGGACTTGATCGCGGCTCGGGCAAATCGCCACCTGATTCTGACGCGTCACCGCGCTGCTGCGCGCAAGATTGAGCGCGGTCGCCAGCGCATTGCGTGCACTGCTTGCCTGACTGCCATGCACCAGACCACCCAGCGCAGGCAGGCTGATCGCGCTCAGAATCGAGACGATGGCGGTGGTGAAAATCATCTCGACCAAGGTGAATCCACGGTTCGATTTCGACGGCTGATTTCGCATGACGCATCCTCCTCAACGATGCGGCCATGCTAGATATTGGTACGCGCCGCAACGATCGGCAGATGCCGCGTATTTTTGTAGGAAAACACCGACGGCTGATGTCGCGATGCAACGCCTGCATCGCCAAACTCGCCGCAGGACTATAATCGCCGGTTCGTTTGCGGAGCCGCCGATGGCCGATCGTTTCCAGCTTGTTTCACCGTTCCAGCCCGCAGGCGACCAACCGCAGGCGATTGCGCAACTGATCGCCGGCTTCGAATCCGGTCTCGCCCACCAGACCCTGCTCGGCGTGACCGGCTCGGGCAAAACCTTCACCATCGCCAACGTCATCAGTGCGGTACAGAAACCGACCTTGGTGCTGGCGCCGAACAAGACCCTGGCGGCGCAGCTCTATGGCGAGTTCAAGGAATTTTTTCCGCACAACGCGGTGGAGTATTTCGTCAGTTATTACGATTACTACCAGCCGGAAGCCTACCTGCCTTCGACCGACACCTTCATCGAAAAGGATTCGTCGATCAACGAACACATCGAGCAGATGCGCTTGTCGGCGACCAAGGCATTGATCGAAAGGCCGGACGCTATCATCGTCTCGACGGTGTCAGCGATTTATGGCCTGGGCGATCCCGGCGAATATCACCGCATGGTGCTGCACCTGGTGCGTGGCGACAAACTCGATCAGCGCGAACTGCTGCGTCGCCTCACCGAATTGCAATACGAGCGCGGCGATTATGAATTGCATCGCGCCAGTTATCGCGTGCGCGGCGATGTGGTCGACGTGTTTCCCGCCGAAAACGAAATGGAAGCGATCCGCATCGAGTTGTTCGATGGCCAGATCGAGAATCTGGCCATGTTCGATCCGCTCACCGGCACCGTGCTGCGCCGGATTCCACGCTACACGATCTATCCCGGTTCGCACTATGTGACCACGCGGCGCACCGTGCTCGAAGCGGTCGAGACGATCAAGGTCGAGTTGAAGGAACGTCTGGAACAATTATACAAAGCGAACAAGCTGGTCGAGGCGCAACGCCTGCAGCAGCGCACCCAGTTCGATATCGAGATGATGGCCGAAATCGGCTATTGCCAGGGCATCGAGAATTATTCGCGCCATCTCACCGGCCACGCGCCGGGCGATCCGCCGCCGTGCCTGTTCGATTACCTGCCCGCCGACGCGCTGATGGTGGTGGACGAATCGCACGTCACCATTCCGCAGCTCGGTGGCATGTACAAGGGCGACCGTTCGCGCAAGGAAACCCTGGTCGAGTTCGGTTTCCGCCTGCCGTCGGCGCTGGACAATCGCCCGCTCAAATTCGAGGAATGGGAAGCGCGCGCGCCGCGTGGCATCTTCGTTTCCGCCACGCCAGGCAAATACGAAATGGCGCATACGCAAGGCAATATCGTCGAGCTGTTGGTGCGACCGACCGGGCTGATCGATCCGGAAATCGAAGTGCGTCCGGTGCGTACACAAGTGGACAATTTGCTTTCTGAAATTCACTTGCGCACGGCAATGGGCGATCGCGTGCTGGTCACCACGCTGACCAAGCGCATGTCCGAAAACCTCACCGACTATCTGGAAGAACACGGCGTGCGCGTGCGTTATCTGCATTCGGATATCGAAACCGTCGAGCGCGTGGAAATCATCCGCGACCTGCGCCTGGGCAAGTTCGATGTGCTCGTCGGCATCAATCTACTGCGCGAAGGCCTGGACATGCCCGAAGTGTCGCTGGTCGCGATTCTCGACGCCGACAAGGAAGGTTTTCTGCGTTCGGCCGGATCGCTGATCCAGACCATCGGCCGCGCCGCGCGCAACCTGCGCGGCAAGGCAATCCTGTATGCCGACCGCGTCACCAATTCGATGCAATTCGCGATCGACGAAACCAACCGGCGCCGGGCCAAGCAGGTGGAATACAACCTCGAACACGGCATCACGCCGAAATCGGTGGTCAGGAAAATCACCGATGTCATGGAAGGCGCACGCGCCGATGCCGAAGCCGAACGCGCCGGCAAGCGCACGCGCGGATCCGGCGCGCGGCGCGTGGCCGAACCGACCCTGGATTACGCCACGCTATCGCCGGAAAAACTCGCCGCTGAAATGAAAAAACTCGAGGCGAAAATGTATAAGCACGCGCAAAATCTCGAATTCGAGGAAGCCGCGCAGGCGCGCGACGAACTGCATCGCCTCCGCGAGAAGGGTTTGATTGGCTGATACAGCTCAGCGTTCGAGCAAGCCGCGCGCGACCAGCGTATCAACCAGCGCCGTGGTGTACGCCGGCTTGTCACGAAAATCCAGGTGCGAATCGTCCGGCTGGTCGAAGGCGCGCAATGCGGGAACTGCCGCCGCGTCGATCGACGCGGCCGGCACGGTCGCCGCGAATCGATCCCAGTACAGCGCCGACGGATGCCGGATCGCCTCGGCCTTGTGCAGCGCGCCACTGGTCGGCGATTGATAGAAAATCACCTTGCCGCCGCGCGCCTGAATCTGTTTCGTCCACTTGTATACCGGCACCAGTTCCACAAACCATTGCTCCGGCTCGACCAGCGCCTGCGGTACCGTGCGATTGGCTACCATGTCGTCGAAATGCCGCCGTGCCGCAGCAACATCGACCTGGCGATAATCAATGTCTCCGCTGCGGTCGGCATGAAAGCGGAAGTAATCGGGACGCGGCGGCGGTTCGCCGGAAATCCAGCGTCGCGCGCTGGCGACGACGCCAAGGTCGGGATCGGCGATCACCGCATGTTTCTGCCAGAGCGTCAGCAATAACCGATGCGCATGCCAGCTTGGCGACCACTGACGATGGTAGTAATCCACCAGCGGCTGTTGCATGTCCGTGAAGATTTTATCCAGGCCACCGCTTTCGATATCGCACAGCACGATACCGTGAAACCGTTTGTCCCCGGCCAGATCGCGCAACACGGCCAATGGGTAATGCGCGTTCTGCGCCAGCATCACCGGCCGGTAGCGCGGCAACAACTGCTCGAGCAATTTCATGTCGACGGCAAATTCGATCCGCGACGCACCCAGCAACACCAGCGGGATTTTTTTCGTCGCGTAGACGCGATCGCGCTGAATCGACCACAACTGCGCCGAATCGCGGATATTCGGCTGATAACCGAGTGCGCGCCAGTGCGCCTCCACGCCGACCACGATGGCCACGGCAATAATCGTTGCCGACAACCAGACCCAAGCCCAGTGCTGGCGCGGCGAAACTTCAGAACTGGAAATAGATGAAGGCATGATTGTCACCCGGAGACAACACGATCAGCGCCAGCAAGATGGCCAATGCCAAGCCCAGCAGCGGTGCCGGCAGGCGCTGGGCGATCTGACGCAAATCGCGATTGCGCATCGCCCAATGCGTGCAGATCAAACCGGCAAACGTGACCAATGCAAGTTCCTGCGCGGCGTCGAGCGCAATGCTCGGAAGTGATGGCGCGGACAGCAGGAATAGCTTACGAAAAATGTCGAACCCGGCCGCAAAATCCGGCGCACGAAACCACACCCAGGCCAACGTCACGAGCACCAGGGTCAACAATCCGTAGGCAAACTGCAACGGCCACGGTGCGATCCATTCGCGCGGCCACAGATGCTCGCGCACGCCACGCTCGACGGCCAGGTACATCCCGTGCAAGCCACCCCAGATCACAAACGTCCACGCCGCGCCATGCCACAGCCCGCCGATCAGCATGGTCAGCATCAGGTTGCGATAAGTGCGCCATTCCGCACCACGATTGCCGCCCAGAGAAATATATAAATAGTCGCGCAACCAGGTCGATAGCGAGATGTGCCAGCGCCGCCAGAAATCCGAGAAGCCAATCGCGGCGTAGGGATAGCGGAAATTGATTGGCAGCTCGAAACCCAGCATCAGCGCCGTGCCGATGGCGCAGGTCGAATAGCCGGCGAAATCGCAAAAAATCTGGCCACTGAACGCGAACACTCCAGTCCACGCCGCGCCCGTTCCGGCAGTGTTCACGGCATCGAAAAACGCATCGGCCACCGGCGCGAAGACGGAATCGGCCAGCACGCTCTTCTCGAACAAGCCGAGCACGATCAGCACGCAACCCAGCCCGAGACCATCACGCGTGGTGCGGCGCGGATTCTCGATCTGCGGCCGCATCTGCGGAAAGCGCGTGATCGGACCGGCCACCAACTGCGGGAAAAACGCGACGTACAAGGCGTAATCACGCCAACTTCTGGTTGGCGCGAACTTGCGCCTGTACACATCTATACAATAAGACAAGGAATGAAATGTATAGAACGAGATGCCGATCGGCAGCACGATGTCGAAGCGCGCCGGAATATAGTGCACGCCGATAAGACCGAGCGCTGCGGAAAAATTGTCGAGCAGAAAATGGTTGTACTTGAAGAAGCCGAGCACACCCAGGTTCACCAGCAGCGTGAGCACGACCCAACGCTTGCGCACAACCGGCTGCGCCGCAGCGTCGATGCGTTGCGCGATCCACCAGTCCAGCGTGGTCGATCCCAGCAGCAAGAGCAGGAAAGGCGGATTCCACGCCGCATAAAACGCGTAACTGGCAAGCAGCAGCAGGTTCTTGCGCGCGTTCCATGCACCCAGTGTGTTATAACCAGCGACAACGACGGCAAGAAAAATGACGAAAGTGAACGAATCGAATTGCATGCCGTGTCTGTCCCGGTGGCGCACCGCGCGCGCGTCGCCCGGCCCATAGCGCCGTGCCGCCGGATTATGGGCGAAGCCGGCAAACCCTGCAAAGCATTGCAAGCCGCTACTCGGACTTGTCGACAGCCGCCGACTCGGGTAACCTTCGCACCCCCTCGCGGGCAGTTAGCTCAGCGGTAGAGCACTACCTTGACATGGTAGGGGTCACAGGTTCGATCCCTGTACTGCCCACCA
>JANWJJ010000069.1 GCA_025451955.1 Rudaea sp.
ACAATTTTGCCGATGGCCTGAATGATTCCGGTGAACATTGGCTCATTCTCTCAACAACAAACGCAGATCAGCGCCGACCTGGCGCTGGTCGACCACGCGCAGGCGCCGGCCAGCCGCGATTTTATCCAGCATAGGCAACTGCAGCAGGGGTCGCGCCGTATCGCCCAGCAGAATCGGCGCGATATACAAAAGCAACTCGTCCACAAATCCACCCGCGAACAACGCTCCACACAGACTCGGACCGGCCTCGATCTGGAGTTCGTTCACGCCGCGCTGGGCCAGTTCCTGCAAGACCTGCGACAAACCCAGACCAGTGGCATGCGCTTCGGCCGCAATGAGTTCGACACGATCAAATCCGTCGTGCGCTGGTTGTGCGTCGCGTGCGTGAAAAACCAGAGTGTGCACACTGCCGTCGAGCACACGCGCGCCCTTCGGCGTGTGCAATTGGCGATCGAGGATGACGCGCAGGGGCTTGAAGTCCGCTCCCCCGACGTTGTCGGGGGAGAGGGAGCTGAAGCGTACCGTCAACCGCGGATCGTCCGCCATCACCGTCCCGCTGCCAGTCATAATCGCCGAGCTGCGCGCACGCCAGTGCTGCACGTCGTCGCGTGCCGCTTCGCCCGTGATCCATTTCGACTCACCATTGGCGAGCGCGGTACGGCCGTCCAGACTCATCGCCAGTTTCACCCGCGACCACGGACGCTGACGCTCGATGCGCGAGAAAAATCCGTGATTGAGTTCGCGTGCTGCTTCACGCATCAATCCGGTTTCGACCGCAATGCCGGCCGCGCGTAGCTTGGCGAATCCACCACCAGCAACGCGCGGATTCGGGTCTTCGCAAGCAGCGACCACGCGCGCGACGCCGGCCGCGACCAACGCATCCGCGCACGGCGGCGTCTTGCCGAAGTGTGCGCAAGGCTCCAGTGTCACATAGGCGGTAGCGCCACGCGCGCGTTCACCCGCCTCGCGCAGCGCGAATACTTCCGCATGCGGCTCACCCGCGCGTTGATGCCAGCCGGAGCCGACAACCGCATCGCCGTGCGCAATCACGCAACCCACACGCGGATTCGGCTGCGTGGTATACAAACCACGTTCGGCCAGACGCAAGGCGCGCGCCATGTGCGCGTGATCGACCGCCGTAAGGGAATTCATTGTGTCTTCTTGCCGGGGCGTACTTCGCCAAGCAGCGGCAACTGCAGGCCTTCGAGTTCCGGCAGATCGCGTTCGAGCTTTTCGATTTCCTCGCGGAAAGCCTGCACATCCTCGAAGCGCCGGTAGACCGAGGCAAAACGCACGTAGGCCACCTGATCCAGGCGTTTGAGTTCGTCCATCACCCATTCACCGATCAGGCGCGAAAACACTTCGCGTTCGTTCACCGAGCGCAACTGGCGCACAATTTCGCGCACGACGGTGTCGATCGCGTCGCTGGCCACCGGACGCTTCTGCAGGGCGCGTTCGACGCCGCTGCGCAGCTTGCGTTCGTCGAAGGCCTCACGCCGACCGTCGCTCTTGACGATCGCCGGCAGCTTGATCTCAACCGTTTCGAACGTATTGAAACGCTCGCCGCATTTTTCGCATTCGCGCCGACGTCGGATCGTGGAGCCGTCTTCGGTCACGCGCGAGTCGATCACGCGGGTGTCTTCGTGATGGCAGAAGGGGCAATGCAACTTCGTTCGATTCCTGTTTCGCCGGCGCGCGAGTTCCGGCTCAGCCGTAGACCGGGAATGTCTTGCATTGTGCGGTTGCCTTGGCGCGCACTTGTGCGATCACGCCGTCGTCCGCGGGTGCGTCAAGGACATCGCAGATCCAACCGGCCAGTTCGCTGCAGTCGGTTTCTTTGTAGCCGCGCGTGGTGACTGCCGGCGTGCCGATGCGCAATCCCGAAGTGACGAAAGGTTTCTGCGGATCGTTCGGCACGGCGTTTTTGTTTACCGTGATATGCGCGCGGCCGAGCGCGGCTTCGGCGTCCTTGCCGGTGAGTTTCTTGCCAATCAGATCGACGAGGAACAGATGATTCTGCGTGCCGCCGGAAACGATCTTGTAGCCGCGCGCAACGAAGGTCTTCGCCATCGCCTGCGCGTTCTTCACCACTTGTTGCTGATAGGTCTTGAACTCCGGTTCCAGTGCTTCCTTGAATGCGACCGCCTTGGCCGCGATCACATGCATCAGCGGGCCGCCCTGGATGCCGGGAAAAACGATCGATTGCAGTTTCTTCTCGATTTCCTCACCGACGCCTTTTGCGAGGATGATGCCGCCACGCGGTCCACGCAGGGTCTTGTGCGTGGTCGAGGTGACGACATGCGCGTGCGCCAGCGGACTCGGATACACGCCCGCGGCGACGAGTCCGGCGACATGCGCCATGTCCACGAACAGGTACGCACCAATCTTGTCGGCGATGGCGCGGAAACGCGCCCAGTCCATGATCTGTGAATACGCGGAAAAACCGGCGACGATCATCTTCGGTTTGTGTTCGAGTGCGAGCTTCTCGACTTCGTCGTAATCGACCAGACCCTTCTCGTTCACGCCATATTGGATGGCGTGATAAATCTTGCCGGAAACATTCACCTTCGCGCCGTGGGTCAGATGCCCACCGTGCGCCAGGCTCATGCCGAGGATCGTGTCCCCGGGTTGGAGCAAGGCGAAATACACCGCCTGATTCGCCTGCGATCCCGAATGCGGCTGCACATTAGCGTAATCGCAATCGAACAATTGCTTGACCCGCGCGATCGCCAACTTTTCCGCAATATCCACAAATTCGCAACCGCCGTAATAGCGCTTGCCGGGATAGCCTTCGGCGTATTTGTTGGTGAGCTGCGAGCCCTGCGCTTCGAGTACGCGCGGACTGGCGTAGTTTTCCGACGCGATCAGCTCGACGTGATCTTCCTGACGCTGGTTCTCGGACGCAATCGCCGCAGCCAGTTCGGGGTCGTAACCTTCAATACGCAGGGTTTTGGCGAACATCGAGAATCTCCGGGAGCAAGGCGGTCATTTTAGCGGGTTATGAGGGGCGACTGCATAAAGAATAACCGTCATTCCGACAGGGTCGAAGCCCGCCAGCGGGCTGAGGGGAATCCAGTTGCCAAGGATGGCAAGCAGTAACTCGATGGAACGTTTGGGCGTTCGTACTTCGGCTTCCATGCAGTCTGGATCCCGGCAATCCATGCCGGGATGACGAGCCAGAACATGGCGCGACGACGCCGGTTCGGCGATAATTGGCGTTCTTCAGCGGCCGACCCTTTTGGCGTCGAGCGCCGCATCGCCCGGAGTCAATCAATGCAATACATCTACACCATGATCGGGGTCAGCAAGGTCGTGCCCCCGAAGCGCGAGATCATCAAGGATATCTCATTGAGTTTCTTTCCCGGCGCCAAGATTGGCCTGCTCGGCCTCAACGGCGCGGGCAAATCCACCGTATTGAGGATCATGGCCGGCGTCGACACCGAATTCAACGGTGAGGCGCGGCCGCAGCCGGGCATCAAGATCGGCTATCTGGCGCAGGAGCCGCAGCTCGATCCGGAAAAAACCGTGCGCGAGTCGGTCGAGGAAGGCGTGTCCGAAATCACCGACGCGCAGACCCAGCTCGATGCGGTCTACGCCGCCTACGCCGAAGAAGGTGCGGACTTCGACAAACTCGCGATCGAGCAGCAACGGCTGGAAGCGATCATTGCGACCAATGACGGCCATACGCTGGATCGCACGCTGGATGTCGCCGCCGACGCGCTGCGTCTGCCGGCATGGGATACGCCGATCAAGACCCTGTCCGGCGGCGAGAAGCGCCGCGTCGCGCTGTGCCGCCTGCTGCTGTCCAAGCCCGATATGCTGTTGCTGGATGAGCCGACCAACCATCTGGATGCCGAATCGGTGGAATGGCTTGAGCAATTTCTACAGAAATTCCCCGGCACCGTGGTCGCGGTGACGCACGATCGCTACTTTCTGGACAATGCGGCCGAGTGGATTCTCGAACTCGATCGCGGCCGCGGCATTCCGTGGAAGGGCAATTACTCGTCGTGGCTGGAACAGAAGGACGAGCGCCTGAAACAGGAAGAATCCGGTGAAAAGGCGCGGCGCAAGGCGATCCAGCGCGAACTCGAATGGGTGCGTCAAAGCGCGAAGGGTCGCCAGTCCAAGGGCAAGGCGCGTCTGAACCGTTTCGAGGAATTGAACTCGGTCGAATATCAGAAGCGCAACGAGACCAATGAAATTTACATTCCGCCGGGCGAGCGCCTCGGCGACAACGTGATCGAATTCAAGCACGTTTCCAAATCCTTCGGCGATCGTTTGCTGATCGACGATCTGAGTTTCAAGATTCCGCCCGGCGCCATCGTCGGCATCATCGGTCCGAACGGCGCCGGCAAATCCACCTTGTTCAAGATGATCACGGGAAGGGAAAAGCCCGACTCCGGCGAAATCGTCCTCGGCCAGACGGTGAAGCTGGCCTATGTCGATCAGTCGCGCGACGCGCTTGATGGATCGAAAACCGTGTGGCAGGAAATCTCCGGCGGCGCCGACATCATCACCATCGGCAAATACGAAACCCAGTCGCGCTCCTACATCGGTCGCTTCAACTTCAAAGGCGCGGACCAGCAAAAGATCGTCGGTCAGTTGTCCGGCGGTGAACGCGGCCGCCTGCATCTGGCGAAAACGCTGATGGATGGCGGCAATGTGCTGCTGCTCGACGAACCCTCGAACGATCTGGATATCGAAACTCTGCGCGCGCTTGAGGAAGCCATGCTCGAATTTCCCGGCTGCGCCCTGGTGATCTCGCATGATCGCTGGTTTCTGGATCGCATCGCCACGCATATCCTGTCGTTCGAGGGCGATTCACACGTCGAATTCTTCGCCGGCAATTTCCACGAATACGAAGCCGACAAGAAAGCGCGTCTGGGCGAGGAAGCGGCGAAACCGCACCGGATCAAGTACCGCAAGCTGGCGTGACGATGGCCGCGCCAACGCCACCGCTCGTCTCCATCCTGATCCGCAGCATGGATCGGCCGACGTTGACGCGCGCGCTGGAATCGGCGGCGAAGCAATCCTGGCCGAATCTCGAAATCGTCGTGGTCGCCGCGTGCGGACACAAGCATCGCCGCTTGCCCGATTCGATTCTTGGCCGTCCGCTGCGTTTGATATTTGCCGATTCCGATCGTCGTCTGCCGCGTCCGCAAGCGGCGAATCTATGTCTGGAATCTGCGCGCGGCGAATGGCTGAATTTTCTCGATGACGACGACGAACTGCTGCCCGAGCACCTCACCTCGTTGCTCACCGCGCGGCGTCCCGGGCGCGAGCGCGTGGTATTTTCGGCCACGCGCGTGATGGATGCCCAAGGCAAGTTGCTAGGTCAAGTCAGTCACGCCGGCAATCATGTGCAGTTGTATTTTCACAGCCGCAGCATGCTGGGCGCGACCGCAATTCATCGCAGCCTGATCGACGAAGGCGCGCGTTTCGATCCGGAATTTGCGGTGCACGAGGATCACGATTTTCAGGTCAATTGCGCCACCCGCACCGAATTTCATTTTGTCGAAGCCGCGACCTGCATCTGGAATGCGCAGATCGGCGATTCGGGCTGCGGCTTCGGTACCAACGACGACCCGGCGCTGCGCCGCGATGCAGTAACCCGAATTCGGGTGAAGTGGGTATCCGCCTTCGAACGGTGGCTGCGCAAACCCGATGCGGTGTTGTTCACCGGCCAGCAATATCTGCGCGGCGGCGATTTTCCGGCGGCTCTGGGTTGTCTGGAGCAAGCGCTGAAATTGCGTCCGACCGACGTCAATACGCTGAATCTATGCGGCATGGCGAACCTGCACA
>JANWJJ010000070.1 GCA_025451955.1 Rudaea sp.
AGGCACCACGGGCGGTCACGCCGATCCAACCAATGGTTTCCGCTGGGATTTGCAGGGCGATCCGACACCGAAGGACGGCATCATCAATTCTCCCGAGGATGCGTGGAAGGCGGTGCGTCAGCATTACAAGGACGGTGCCGACCTGATCAAGATCATGCCTTCGGGCGGCGTACTGGATGAAAGCGGCAGTTCGGAAAATCCGCAGATGACCATTCCTGAAATCCAGGCCGTGGTCGCCGCTGCGCACGATTACGGCTTCACCGTGGCCGCGCACGCGCACGGTGCGGAAGGCATCCGGCGCGCCGTAATCGGCGGCGTGGATTCCATCGAGCACGGCACCTTCATGAACGATGAGGACATGAAACTGATGAAGGAACACGGCACCTGGTACGTGCCGACCATCATCGCCGGCCAGTTCGTGATGGAAAAAGCGAAGGAAGGCTGGTATCCGCCGCAGGTCACGCGCAAGGCGTTGGAAGTCGGCCCGATCATCATGAATACCGCGGGCAAGGCCTACAAGGCCGGGGTGAAAATCGCATTCGGCACCGACGCCGGCGTGTATCCGCACGGCGAGAACGCGAAGGAATTCGAATACATGGTGCAGGCCGGCATGTCGCCGATGTTCACCATCCAGGCCGCGACCACACACGCCGCGCAACTGCTCAAGCACGACAAGGACTTCGGCAGCATCGAGCCCGGCAAATATGCCGACGTCGTCGCCGTGCCGGGCAATCCGCTCGACGACATCAAGCTGATGCAGAAAGTCGACTTCGTGATGAAGGCTGGGGTGGTGTACGAACAAAGTGGCCAGCCGGTTGAGGCGGCGCTGGACAAGTAACCCGACGTTTTCCCGCAGCAATTCCACACCCCGCCGCAACGGCGGGGTTTTTGCGTTCGCACTGCGTGTCAGTAAAGCGCGCCGAATGACGTAACCCCCTACGCCACCACCCGTGGCGTACCGAAAAGGTGGGTTATGCGTTCACTCCATCGAATCACGACATGCCTTGCGCTGGCGTTCACCTGCGCGTGCGCCTGGGCCGGGTCGCCGTCGGATTCCGGCGCACTGGACGCCGCTTTCGGGTCGGGCGGAAAGGTGATTCTCAATGCGGCCGAGGCCAACGCGGCGGGGTCTAACCTCATCGCCACCGATGTCGCCGTGCAATCGAACGGCAAGATCATCGTCGCCGGTTACGCCGACAGCGTTTGTGTGTTGGCTCGCCTCAATCCCAACGGAAGTCTGGACACCAGTTTCGGCGGCACCAACAGTTTTTCGCCGGGGTTTGCCGGTTACGGGGGGTGCTCGTTCACCGGAGTTGCGGTGCGCGCGGACGATCGCATCGTCGCCGTCGGCAATCAGCCGGATGGCGTTGCGATTGTGGCCCAATTCACGGCGAATGGCTTGCCGGACTACGGTAATTTTGGCAGCAACGCCGCTGTCCTACTGCAACCGACCAGCGGCGATAGCACGAATGTTGCGCGCGTGATTCTTGAGAGCAACGGCACGATCGACATCGCCGGTTTCTATAATCAGCAAAGTACCAACAACAACCAGTTCCTGTTCGTGCAGCTCAGTGCCGACGGCAGGACGGTGCAACCGTTGTTCCAGTACGAATTCGGCTCCGGCAACAACCAGGACGATCACGCGCAGGACCTGGCCATCGACAACCAGGGCCGCTATGTGGTCGCGGGCTATCACCGCGGCGCGAGCGGCAACTACGACTTTGCCGCGATTCGCATCCGCAGCGATTTGTACGACGTCGACAACACGTTCGGCAGCGGCGGTCAAACCACAGTCGACTTCGGCGACAACGGCGATTACGCCAACGCGGTGGCGCTCACGCCGACCGGCTATATCGCCCTGGGCGGACAAGCGAACGGGCAGGCCGCGCTGACCCTGCTCGATCCCAACGGCAACATCTATGAGTGGTATTCCGACCAAATCGGTCACCCAACGATGTTCCCGTTCGTCTTCGGCAGCGGCGGCGGTGCCGACACCATCACCAAGTTGATTCTCGACGACTACGACACGAAATATCCGCAACTGTTGGCGATCGGCTCGGGCAACCAAAGCTACGCGAGCGGTCCCGGCGGCGCAGCGGGACTGATGTTCGGCATTGCGCGCCTGGGTTTCCCCGGCTATTCCAATTTCACTTTGGACACCAGCCTATACGGCCGTGGCACCGAAGGTGTGTATTTCAACATCAGGCCGAGCGGAATCGGTTCGTTTCTCACTACCAACAACGGCCGATCCGCCGTGTTCGCCAATGGCAAGCTGGTGGTGGTCGGCGACACGCTGGGTACGGACATGGCCATCACGCGTCTGGCCGCGTTCGACGGGATTTTAAAGAACGGTTTCGACAACCCTTCACTGTGACCTCACCGGAGGCCGCCATGTCCACGATTCGCACCAATCAGCTATCACGCCGCCGCCTCGCCGCCTGCATCGCCGCTGCGTTCGCACTGACCGCATTCGTGCCTGAATGCTTTGCGGCCTACGACAACGTGCAGAACTGCAACGATACGGGCTCTGGCAGTCTGCGCGCCACCATCGCCAATGCCGCAAGCGGCGATACGGTCGTGTTGAATCCGGTCACCATGCAATGCAGTGCGATCACGCTGGGCAGCGGCGAGATCGCGGTGACGCAAAACGATCTCACCGTGAAATACAACGGCAACAACAGCAACCGCTTCGTCCTGATTGGCAGCAATCATCGGATCTTCCACCACACCGGCACGGGCAAGCTGACCCTGCAGCGTCTGAGCCTGGGACTCGGCACAGCAACCGACGCGGATGCCATTGTGGTGCCAACCGGCAAATACACGACGGCGAACGAGGTAGCGGGCGGTTGCGTGTATTCGCCTGGTGTGGTCGATCTGGAAAATTCCCAGGTCAAGTATTGCAGTGTCTCAAGCGATCCCGGCTCCAACAATTCTTTCGGCGTCGGCGGCGGCATTTACGCAGGCATTGGCCTGATCATGAACAACAGCATCTTGCGCAACAATTCGGTGACCGCCTACGTGTCGCCATCCAACGGATCCTATGCGCGTTGCGGCGGCGCCAACATCGGGGGGTCCTTCTCCGCCGCCAACGGTTATCTCGACGTCAACTACAGCACGATTCGGGACAACGCCGCGGGTGGTTCCGGCGGCGGCTTGTGCATAGGCCTGCAATCGACTCCTGCGCCCCTATCCACAATCCGGAATTCCACCCTGTCAGGCAACAGCGCCGCATCCACCAGCGCGATTTACGACAGAGGGCCGCTCACCATCGAGAACAGTACGATCTCGGGCAATTCCGCGACCGGCACGGCGTATTCAGTCAGTGCGATTTTCGCCGGCCAAAATCTGACGCTTCGCAACACCACCGTCGCATTCAATCGCGCCGCGAATGGCGCCGCAATCTGGCTCAATTATCAGCAGGCCGGCGGCAAAAGCAATTACACCGCCGACTTCGAAAGTTCCATTGTCGCCAACAACACTTCAAACGGAACCGAAGCGGACGTCTATACCAAATTGCACTCGGTGCCGCCGACGATCGCCGGTGCGAACAATATCGTGATGAACGCACCGGTGAACGCATCCCTGCCCGGCGACACGCTGGCGGACGATCCGCTACTGCTGCCTTTGGCTAACAACGGCGGTCCGACGCAAACGCATGCGTTCCGCGACGGCAGTCCGGCATTCGGCAACGGCAACAACAATTCCAGCCTCGGCACCGATCAGCGCGGCAGCGGATTCCCCCGCACGGTGAACGGCACCACGGATGTCGGCGCCTTTCAACAACAGGTACGCGATGTGGTTTTCGCCAGCGGCTTCGATTAGCGCGGCGATGCCGTCAGAAGTTTCCGCGCCGTCGGATCCATGTCCACTTCAATGCCCGGCAACGCGCGCAGGGCCTTGCGCGCGACAGCCTGCTGCGCCGCACCGCTGGCTCCGCCCAGACACTGACCGCGCAGCAGTTGCGCTTCCGGCTGCCAGACCGGATCGAAGCGCTCGCTGTTATCGCCGAATTCGGCGATCGCGCTTTGCAGCAGGGTAACGGCTTCGCCGCAGCGCTGCATGCCGATCAGGAAATCGGCCAGCGGAATCTTCCATTCGTAGGTACCGATCTTCTGCGTGCGTTTGACCGCCTCGCCCATCGCCAACGCCGCGCGGAAATCGCGCTCGGCGTCCGCTGCCGCACCGTTCAATTCCTCGGCCGTTGCCAATCCACGCAGCGCGACCGCGGTATTGCCGGAGACCTCGCCTTCGCGTTGCTCGTGGATTTCCACGGCGCGGCGCGCGAAGGTAACCGCTTCGGCGAACTTGTCCTGCCGCATCAGCGTCGTGGCCAGGTTCTCGCAATCGGTGGCATCGAGGCCTTGGCCATTGTCGGCGCGCTTGCGCGCGAGCACATCGCGTTGCAGCGTTTCGGCCTCGGCGGCGCGACCGCTGCGCAACAAGGCATAGGCCAGATTGTTCTTCGCAGTCAGCGTATCGGGATGATCCTCACCGAGCGTCTTCGCGAAGCGCGTCAGTACTTCCTGAGCCAAAGGAACCGCACTCGCATAATCGCGGCGCAGCATCTGCACGGTAGCGAGCATGTTCAATGCCTCGCTGATCTTCGGATGATCCGCCGGCAACGCGCGGCGGAGAATCGCCAGCGCGTCGTCCGCCGCGCGCTCGGCCTCGTCGAGACGGTTTTGATCCTCGTATACGCCAGCGATGCCGATTTGCGCAAAGGCGACCAGCGGATGGGCCGCGCCAAAAATCTTGCGACGGATCGCCAACGCGCGTTCGAGCAGCGGCAAAGCCTCGGTGGAGTCTCCGGACTCGTCCAGATGCACGCCGAGATTGAGCAGCGAGGTCGCCACGTCCGCATCGTTCGGGCCGAGATTCTTTTCGCGGATCGCCAGCGCGCGCCGGTACAACGCCAAAGCATCGTTACGCTCGCCCATGTCGTCGAGGTTCGCGGCGTAGTCATCGAGATAACGGGCGGTTTCGATGGCACCGGCACCATAATGCCGTTCCGCCGCGTCGCGCGCGGTGCGGAACTGCGCATCGGCGTCGGCAAAGCGACCTCGGGCGCGCAGCAGCAGGCCGAGTTCGTCGGTACTTTCGCTGATGGCCGGATCGTCGGATGGCAGCTTTTCGTCGCGCACGCGCAGGGCTTCGCGCAGCAGCGGTTCGGCGCCGGCGTAATCGGATTTCAGGCGCAGGATGCGGCCCACCTGCAATTCGCTTTCGGCCAGTGCGATCGGATCGGATTGTCCACGGCGCAAGGCCAGCGCCTGTTGTGCGACGGGCAACGCGCGATCGTACAGACCAAGATCCGTGTAGGTGATGGCCACGGTTTGCAGCAGCCGTCCGCGCACGGTGGAATCGACGCTGGCGTTCGTGCGCAAACGCTGCGTACCTTGATCGAGCAAATCCTGCGCGCTGAGCGTCGCACCGCGCGCCTTCGTCGGATCGGCGCCGCCGAACAGGCCGAGCAGAAACTGCGTGACTTGCTGCGAGGTCTGCGCCTCGCGCGCCTTGGCCCGCGCCTGCCACAAAGCCAGACCGAGCGCGGCAATGAGCAACAACAAACCCGCCGTCGCAGCGCTAACACTGAAACGGTGGCGGCCGATGAATTTGCGCACGCGATACCCGGTGTGGTCGCGCCGCGCCGCAATCGGCTGGCCGGACAGGAATCGCTGCAAGTCGTCGGCGAACGCAGCGGCGGTGGCGTAGCGCCGCTGCGGTTCGCGCTGCAACGTTTTGAGCATAATGGTGTCCAGATCGCCGCGCAGTAGTCTGGCCGACACCGGCGAGTGCGCGTCCGCCGCCCGGCTCGGCGCGGCCGGCTCGGTGGTGTCCTGCACGCGCAGGATTTCCGTCGGCGCGGAGG
>JANWJJ010000071.1 GCA_025451955.1 Rudaea sp.
AGATCGTGTTGGCGATGTCCTCGCCGGTGATCGGATTTGTGCCGGCGTAGAGTTTGTCGGACGCGGCCTGATCGCCGCCGGTGCGTACCAGGGTGAATTCGGTTTCGGCCATGCCGGGTTCCACCGAGGTCACGCGCACGCCGGTGCCGTGCAAGTCGCAGCGCAATCCCAGCGAGAATTGAGTCACAAAAGCCTTGGTGCCGCCGTAGACGTTGCCGCCGGTATACGGATACGTCGCCGAAATCGAACTGACGTTGACGATGCTGCCGCGACGTTCGATGAGTTGCGGCAGCAGCGCGTGGGTGAGTATGGCCAGCGCGGTGATATTGGTGTCGATCATCTGCCGCCATTGCGCCAAGTCGCAGGCCTGCGCCTTGGCAGTGCCGAGCGCGAGCCCGGCGTTGTTGACCAGCACGTCGATGCTGCGGAATTCCACGGGTAGCGCATCGAGCACGGCGCGCATCGCATCCGCGTCGCGGATATCGAATGTGGCAATGTGCACGTTGACGCCGAATTCGGTGGCGAGATTTTGCAGACGCTCGGCGCGGCGCGCACAAGCGATCACGCGCCAGTCATTCGCGGCGAAGTGCCGCGCGGTGGCGGCGCCGAAACCGGCGCTGGCGCCAGTGACGAGGACGGTTTTAACGGTCATGGCTATGTTCCGGATGAAAAATACAACGATACCGGAAACGGCGACGCCACGCCGAGGGCGCCAGTGTGCACATATTCACAAAAACGCAGCGCTCGCGGTGTTAATTTGACGCGCGCCGAGATTGAGTCGGCTGATTGATCCGGGGTCTGCCATGCACGCGAACCGATTTCTCTGGATGCTGGTTGCGGCACTGGGAACCGGCGGATGTGCCGCGTCGGCGCAGGCGACCGACTGGTTGCAATTCGATTTCGATGCCGCACACAGCGGCAACAATCCTGCCGAGACGATGCTTTCTGCCAGTGGCGCGGGCGAGTTCGCGCTCACCACTTTGTTTCCTGTCTACAACGTGACGCTGCCGGGCATCGCCGATGGTGCGCCCGCGTATTTGTCCGGCGTGGCGATGCCGGGTGGAGTTCGCGATCTGCTGTTTCTGGAAACGAAAGACGGCCACGTTCTTGCCGTCGATGCCGCCACCGGTGTGACGGTGTGGTCACACCCGACCAATCCTTCGCCGCCGCCGGCGGGACAGGACTACACCACGTCGTCGCCGGTGATCGATCCGAATCGCCAGTACGTGTACTTTTACGGATTGGATGGAAATGTACACAAGTATACGGTTGGCAGCGGCGCGGAAACGCTGAACGGCGGTTGGCCGCAACTGGCGACCTTGAAACCGGATGTCGAGAAAGGCTCGTCTGCGCTCGCCATTGCCACGGCGAAGAATGGAACAGTGTATTTGTACATCGCCAATGGCGGCTATCCGGGCGATGGCGGCGATTATCAGGGACATGTCACGGCGATTGATCTGGCCACTGGCTCACAAAACGTGTTCAACGCCAATTGCAGCAATCAGGCCGTGCATTTCGTCGAAACGCCAAACACACCCGATTGCGCGCAGGTGCAGACAGCGATCTGGGCGCGGCCCGGCGTGATCTACGACGCGGCGCTCGACCGCATTTTCATGGCCACCGGCAACGGCACGTTCGACGGCACCGTCGGTCACAACTGGGGCGACAGTGTGTTCGCGTTGAATCCGGATGGCACGGGCAGCGGCGGCAATCCGGTCGACAGCTATACGCCGACGGATTTTCAGGCTTTGGACAATGCCGACACGGACCTGGGTTCCACGGCGCCGGCGATTTTGCCATCGACGCTGGCCGGCTATCCGCATTTGGCCGTGCAAGGCGGCAAGGACGCCAAGTTGCGTTTGCTGAATCTGGACAACCTGAGCGGCAATGCTACCGCCGGACCGGGGCATACCGGCGGCGAGCTGCAATTGATCAATGTCCCGCAGGGTGGGTTGGTTTTCGCGCAACCGGCGGTATGGGTGGATGCGGGTGGCACGACTTGGGTCTTCGTCGCCACCGGCAACGGTGTCAGTGGATTGACGCTCGGGTTAAGTAGCACCACGCACAAGCCGGCACTGACCAAGGTCTGGCAGAACAGCACCGGCGGTTCGTCACCTGTAGTCGCCAACAGCGTCTTGTATTATTTCAGCGGCTCGATCAATGCGCTGAATCCGAAAACTGGCGCCGTGTTGTGGTCGGATTCGTCGCCCGGCGGCGTGCATTGGGAAAGCCCCATCGTCGTCAATGGCCGCATCTACATCACGGACGAAAACGGCCAGCTCTGGGCGTACGCGCTGGACGGGATTTTCCGCAACGGCTTCGAGTAAGGCTATTGCCCCGAGGCTTCCTTCATCGGAATCGCCTTGATACCGTTGTCGGTCAGGGTTTTCTTCGCCGACTCGGTGTCGCTGGCGTTGGCGTAGGGGCCAACCATGACGCGGTTCCAGGTCTTGCCGTTGATGGTGATCGTCTGCACCTTGGCGACGATGCCGAGCATGGCGAGCTTGGCCTTGGCTTCGTCCGCGGCGTGTGGATCGGTATACGAGCCGGCCAGAAGCACATAGCGGCCGCCCGTTTCGGATGAGGGCGGTGTGGTGACGGCTGCCGCCGAATTCGCCGGGTTCGTTGCCTGGGCTTGGGCCGCGGCCAATTGCTGACGTTGCTGTTCGGCCTTGGCCTTCGCTGACAATTCGGCATCCGGAATCACGACTTCCATCTCCGGCAGCACGGAATAGAAATCGAAAGTCTTTTTCGGCGCGGCAGGTTTCTTGTTTGCTTCGTCGGCGATGGCCTGATCGGATTCCTTCGGCGCGGTCGCTTCCGCGTTCGGTTGCGGCAGGTTTTTCTTGCGCAACATCGGCGCCCAATCCTTGATCAGCACTAGGGCCGACAGAGTCAGTCCGAGCAGGACGCCAACGCCCAGCCACACCCACGCCGGCCACGCCTTGCTGTCGTTCGGACGATAGGCTTGCTTGCCGCCTTTTGTTGCCATTACATTTTCTCCGGGGCGGATACGCCGAGTAGTCCAAGGCCATTGGCCAGCACCTGACGTGTGGCCACGATCAGGGCCGACCGCGCGTCGCGCAAGTTTGCATCATCGACGATGAACGCATGCGCGTGATAATACGCGTGCAATGCATTTGCCAGCTCGCGCAGATATTGGGCGACGAGGTTCGGTTCCAGATTGGCCGCCGCTGTTTCGACGATTTCGGGATAGCGCGCGACTTCGCTCATCAGCGCGACTTCATGTTCGTTGTCCAGCAATGCAAGCTGCGCCAGACCGTTGGCGCGGTTCCAGCTTAGTCCGCGTTCGTCAAGCTGACGAAACACGCTGCAGACGCGGGCGTGGGCGTACTGGATGTAGTAGACCGGGTTGTCGTTGCTCTGCGAACGCGCCAGATCAATGTCGAACACCAGTTGCGAATCCGATTTGCGCGCGATCAGGAAATAGCGCGTGGCATCGCGCCCCGCTTCGTCAATCAGGTCGCGCAGGGTGAGGTAGCTGCCGGCGCGCTTGGAGATTTTCACCTCCTCGCCGCCGCGCATCACCGTGATCATCTGGTACAGCACGTACTCGGGCCAGTCTTTCGGAATGCCGGCGTCCAGCGCTTGCAGGCCGGCTTTCACCCGCGCCAGGGTGCCGTGATGATCCGAGCCGAGCACGGTGATGGCGTGCCCATAGCCGCGTTGCCATTTGCTCAGGTGATACGCCACGTCGGGCACGAAATATGTGTAGGTGCCGTCGGACTTGCGCATGACGCGGTCTTTGTCGTCGCCGAAATCCGTGGTGCGCAGCCACAAGGCGCCGCCTTCCTCGTAGGTGTGGCCGTGCGCGATCAATTCGCGCGCGGTTTTTTCGACCATGCCGTCGGTGTAGAGCGAGGATTCGAGGAAGTACACATCGAAGCTCACGCCGAAGGCTTTCAGATCCAGATCCTGTTCGTGGCGCAGCGATGTCACCGCGAACTGGCGGATCGCATCGAGGTCGTCGGGGTTTTTCGCGCCGGTGACGATGTGGCCGTCCGCTTCCACCGATTCGCCAGCGAGATATTCGCGGGCCACGTCGGCGATGTAGTCGCCGCGATAGCCGTCTTCCGGCCAGCCGGCATCCTCCGGTTTCAGGCGGCGCGCGCGCGCCTGCACCGAGATCGCCAGATTCTGGATCTGCACGCCGGCATCGTTGTAATAGAACTCGCGCCGGACGTTCCAGCCAGTCGCCTCGAACAGGCGGCTTAGGCAGTCGCCGATAACAGCGTTGCGGCCGTGGCCGACATGCAGCGGTCCGGTTGGATTGGCCGAGACGAATTCGACTCCGACGGTTTTGCCCGCGCCGCTGGCGTTGCGGCCGTAGGCCTCGGCTTCGGCCAGGACACGGCGAACTTCGTCGTGATAGGCCGTCGCGCCCAGAAAAAAATTGATGAAACCCGGCCCGGCGATTTCCACTTTGTGTATTTGTTCACTTTTTGGCAGCGCCGCGACCAGCGCTTCGGCCAGTGCGCGCGGATTCTTGCGCGCGGGTTTGGCCAGCAGCAGCGCGGCATTGGTGGCGAAATCGCCGTGCTCCTTGCTGCGCGTGCGTTCGATGACGAACGGCACGCCGACATCGGCGGGCAGCACGGCTTGTTCCTGCAGGCGGGCCAGGCCTTGCAGGACGAGTTGACGCAGAGGTTCTTTCACGCGCGAGTTCCGGAATGCAGCGCGCTATTGTAGACAGTGTGGGGTGGAATCAGAAATCGCGCAGCGAAATCGCCTTGTGCGGCCGCGGGCTTGCGATCGAATCCGCCGCCTGCGCCAATGAAATTGCGCCAAAGCCATGATTCCGCATAAGTTCGGACCGGCCGGTCGCCTCTGTGGATAAGTCTGTGCGTAAGGGCGGTGTCGCGTCCTGACACTCGGTATCGCTGACCGCGCTGGAGCCCAGGCCTGATCAGCCGTGTATTTTCCAACATCATGATAATAAACGAATTATTGCAGAATTTTGTGACCGGTAACGGCTTGCGCGCGATTGCAATGTATCGAATGCTGCATTGTGTATAAATCTACTGCGTAACTTGCTGTATCGGGCCGATTATTCTGCGCGGCCGAGCCGCAAGTTAGGCCGATTCCGCGACGAGTGTGCGGAATATGGCGAGTACTTCATTGCCATTGTGCGGCGCCTGCGCGCGCGCGCGCAGATCGCGAATCAGGGTGCGCATGCGTCCAGTATTGGCCTGTTTGGCGGCGGCAAATGCAGCACGGCCGTATTCCGAGCTGAAGCGGTGCAGATCGAAGAAGTAGTGTTCTTGTCCGGTGGTCAGAAAATTCAGCACCGGCTGCGCCGAGGATGGATCGGCAGGGTCGCGATGGCTGCGCATTTCGCGTTCAAGACACAGCCGTTCGGTGCTGGCCATGAATTGCGGAAACGCCTCGGCGACATTGGCCGTGTCCAGATCCGCGGCGATCAGCGCGAGATCCAGCGCATGCGCGATGCGTTCATCCGCGCGCCATCCGGGAACATGCTTGTCGAGCTTCTCCGCGAGTTTCTGTGCCAGTGCGCCACCGGATTGCACGACCATTTCCGCGCTGTTGTATTCCAGCGCCGCCGGCGCCGGGCGCGCGTCGAACGTGCTGCCGGCGATCATCAACTCGATCGCCAGAAAGACCTCGCTGTTGCGCTCCGGCGTGAACCCGCACGTGCGCAACATGCGAAATGTTTCCTCGATGCTGGCGCGTTCATTGCTGCCGATGCCGGCGGCGAACTCGGGCACTTCGCGCTGGCGCAGATCGTGGGCGGCGGCAAACAGCGCCAGCAGAAACCAGTCGCGCAGGCTCAGCGTATCGATGCCGATTGCATCGATCAGGCGTTCGATACGCGATCCCAGAATCTCAAAGATATGGTTTTCGTTGTGGTAGTGGTGGAAGTCGCTACCCCAACTGCCGTGGCGATACGCCAGCCGGCAGAATGCCATGATGATCGCATCTTCTGCGGCCTGCACCGGTGCGTCGGCGCGCGCGGCGATGAGCGGCGCAAACCGCTGACGTCGATGATCGAGCAGAGCAAGCAGTTCCGGCCGGCGTTCGCCAACCAGACGGCGTGCGATCGCCGCATCGGGCACCATGCGCTCGATGTCGTCCGCGGGAAACTCTTTCGGATATTGGAAAATCACGGCCTGCCGTCACTCACTCCCCGCCGCAGTATAGCCCGCTGGAAGCGCGGCGGCGGACACGTGCCGACGGATCGTGTCTACGGAGTTGGCCGGGCCTGGATCGACGCTTACAACAGGCCGCGTTCCGCCAATGACGTGGGCGCGCCGGCGCCGATGATGAAGTGGTCGAGCACGCGGACTTCGATCAGCGCCAGGACGCGCTTGAGTTCGGCAGTGATGTCGCGATCGGACTGGCTCGGTTCGGCCACGCCGGAGGGATGATTGTGGGCGAAGATTACTGCGGCGGCATTGTGCGCCAGGCAGCGCCGGACGACTTCGCGCGGATGCACGCTGGCGCCATCGATGGAACCGCGGAACAGCTCCTCGCAGGCGATCATGCGATGGCGATTGTCCAGGAACAGGCAAGTAAACACTTCATACGGATAGGCGCCGATGCGCGCACGCAGATATTCCGCGCAGGCAGCGGGGTGAGTCAGGCCATCGCTGCGTTGCAACTCGCTGGCGAGATAACGCCGCCCGAGTTCCAGGGCTGCGTGCAGACGGCAGGACTTGGCCGCGCCGAGTCCCACATGGGCGGCCAGCACGGACGGTTCCAGTTCGAGCAGGGATTTGAGACTGCCGTGTTGCGACAGCAGCTCGCGGCCCAGATCCACGGCGGTCTGACCGCGCCGGCCGGAACCGATGAACAGCGCCAGCAATTCGGCATCGGAGAGTGCGGATGCGCCGCGCGCGAGCAGTTTTTCGCGCGGTCGTTCGTCTTCTGGCCAGTCGCGTATCGTCATGGCGCCAGTGTCGCCGGCCGCGATCCGCGGCGGCAGCGGGAAACTGCGCGAATTCCGGTAAGCTATTGGTGTCCCGGAGTGTCGGCAAAATCCTACATGACGCAATCACCATGACTGAATCGGCGCTGGCGAATCTGCGTGTCCTGCTCGGCGTATCCGGCGGGATTGCGGCGTACAAGGCGGCCGAATTGACCCGCCGCCTGCGTGATGCCGGTGCCGATGTGCGCGTGGTGCTGACCGAAAATGCAGCGCGCTTCGTCACGCCGCTGACGTTTCAGGCGCTGTCCGGTCAGGCGGTACGCACCAGCCTGTGGGACGAAGCCGCCGAGGCGGCGATGGGACATATCGAACTGGCGCGCTGGGCGCAACGCATCGTGATCGCGCCCGCGAGCGCCGACGTGATTGCGCGTCTGGCGCATGGTCGGGCCGATGATTTGTTGACGACGTTATGCCTCGCCAGTGCGGCACCGTTGGCCATTGCCCCGGCGATGAATCAGCAGATGTGGGCACACGCAGCGACGCAGGCGAATCTCGATTTATTGCGTACACGCGGGGTCGATGTACTCGGCCCCGCGTCGGGCAGTCAGGCCTGCGGTGATGTCGGCGCCGGACGTCTGCTCGAAGCCGACGCTATCGTCGCGGAACTCGCCACGCGGCACGGTCCGAAACTTCTCGATGGTGCACGCGTGCTGGTCAGCGCCGGGCCGACGTACGAGGATATCGATCCGGTGCGCTTCATCGGCAATCGCAGTTCCGGGCGCATGGGTTTTGCCGTGGCCCAGGCCGCCGCCGAGCAGGGTGCGCAAGTACATCTGATTGCCGGGCCGGCGCATTTGCCGACGCCTGCGGGCGTGACCCGCTGCGATGTGCGCAGTGCGCGCGAGATGCATGCCGCGATTATGCAGCAAATTCCACAATGCGACATTTTTATTTCTGCCGCTGCGGTCGGCGACTATCGCCCCGGCGAAGTCGCCGCGCACAAGCTGAAGAAGACCGGCGCGACGCTGCGTCTGGTCCTGACCGAAAATCCCGATATTCTTGCGGAGGTCGCCGCACACAAGACTCGACCCGGAAAGCCAGATATTTTTCTGGTTGGCTTCGCGGCGGAAACGCAAAACCTCGAAACCGGCGCACGCGCGAAACTCGAGCGCAAGAAACTCGATCTGATCGTGGCGAATCGCGTCGGCGATGGCGCAGGTTTTGATGCGACAGACAATGAATTGCTCTTGCTGTGGCCTGGCGGCAAGGAACATCTGCCGCGCGCCGACAAGTTGGCGCTGGCCCGATCGCTGCTGGTGCGCATCGCCGGCCTGCGCGCACAACCAGCGGGGCGGCGGAGCAAGCGATGATCGAAATCGAGTTGAAAATCCTCGATCCGCGCGTGGGCCGCGAAATTCCCTTGCCTGCACCGGCCACGGCCGGATCGGCTGGCATGGATTTGCGCGCCGTGCTTGATGCGCCGTTGACGCTGGAATCTGGCGCCAGTGCCCTGATTGCCACCGGCATCGCCATTCATATCGGCGATCCGGACTATTGCGCGATGATCCTGCCGCGCTCGGGCCTCGGCCACAAGCATGGCATTGTGCTGGGCAACCTGGTCGGGCTGATCGATGCGGATTATCAGGGGCCGCTGATGATTTCGTGCTGGAACCGCGCGCAAACGGCCTATACCATTGCTCCCGGGGAACGCATCGCCCAACTTGTGCTGATGCCCGTTGCGCGGGCGGGGTTTCGCGTAGTGCAGGAATTCGCAGCGAGCCAGCGAGGCGCCGGCGGCTTTGGACACACCGGCAGCGCTTGATTGGCCATACAGCGCAGGCCATGCGGGAAGCCTTCGTAATTATATGAAAAAGCCCAGCGACAAATTATCCGCACTGCAACGTGGGCTGAATCAGGCCAGGGCACAGGATCGTGTCGGGCGCTTGCTTGATCCGCGCGTGCTGCTGTTTATTGCTGCCTGCGTATTGCTGGTGGCTGCGATTTTCTGTGCCTGGCAGAGCTGGCTGATGTTCAGCGAAATCAGCGGCGCCAACCAGATCGATCGTGTCGCCCGCCAGGAAACCGAAGCGCTGGGCAAATTCGTCGCCGACACGCGTCTGCGCGTGATTCAGGCCATCAACAGCGATGCGGTCACGACCGCACTGACGCAACCCGGCGACGACACCCACGCCGCCGCGGCGCAGGCGCTCAAGCAGGCCTTGCCCGATCTGGTCGCGGTGGATTTCTATCGCGCGGATTTGAACGACGTGCTGTCCAGCGATTTTGCCAAATTCGGTTATGCCAAGGCCGCCATGTTGGTGCAGGCGCATCAGTTCCAGCGTGGCGCGCCGCTGCAATCGCGCGCGGATTCGCGAGTGCAGCGTTCGCTGGTTTTCGCATTGCCGGTGCTGCGCGACAAGGCGATCGTGGCCTTTGCCTATGTCGAGTTGCCGTTCGCGCCCTTGCAGAAGTTATTTCGTCAGGTGCAGCTGTCCGATGCGCGCCTGGACTTGCGCCAGGGCGACGGTCGTGGCGATCTGATCCTGGACAGCATTGGCGATCGGGGCACGCGCGATTCGTTGAACGATCACGGCACGGCGATTCCGAGCAGCTTGTTTCGCATTGGCGGAACGCCGGAGGAATTCTTCATCGTGCTGCCGGATAATTTGTGGCTGGTGTTGCCGGCGACGCTGCTGCTGTTCGGCGCCGGCCTGTTCCTGTTGTACGTGCGCAAGCGCGGCTGGCGCGAAGTGCTCGATCGTCTGCAACACCGTCCGTCCGTGGCGGCGGGCGCCGAACCGACCCTGACCCAGGCGATCGCGCGATCCCAGGCGTCCGGCGGCGAATCCACCGCGGCAGCCGTCAAGCCGAAGTCGGCACCCAAGCCGGCCGCGGTCGAAGTCGCCGTGGATCGCAGCATTTTCCGTGCTTACGATATCCGCGGCGTACTCGGGAAAACCCTGACCGCTGGCGTCGCGCGCCAGATCGGCCGCGCCATCGGCAGCGAAGCGCGCGATCGCGGCTTGAAGGAAATCGCGGTCGGTCGCGATGGTCGGCTGTCGGGTCCGGAACTGTCCGCGGCATTGATCGAAGGCTTGCGCAGCGCCGGCTGCGATGTGATCGATATCGGTGCTGCGCCGACGCCAGTTTTATACTTTGCGACATTTCACCTCAATGTCGGCTCCGGCGTGATGGTTACCGGCAGCCACAATCCGCCCGACTACAACGGCTTCAAGATCGTACTCGGTGGCGAGACCCTGGCCGAAAACGCAATCCAGGATTTGTACGCACGCATCAGCGAAAACCGTTTGACCAGCGGCAGCGGCGGCTTGCAGACGATGGACGTGACCCGCGATTACATCGAGCGCATCACCGGCGATGTCCAGATCGAGCACAAGATGAAGATCGTGGTCGATTGTGGCAACGGTATTCCCGGTGCGGTCGCGCCGGCTGTGCTCGAAGGCATCGGCTGCGAGGTGTTACCGTTGTATTGCGATGTCGACGGCAACTTCCCGAATCATCACCCGGATCCTTCGGACCCGCACAATCTGCAGGATTTGATCCTGTCAGTGAAGCAGATGAACGCCGATCTCGGCTTGGCGTTCGACGGCGACGGCGATCGGCTCGGCGTGGTCACCGCCGCTGGCGAAGTGATTTTCCCGGATCGCCTGCTGATGTTGTTCGCCAAGGATGTACTCACACGCAATCCCGGCGCCACGATCATCTACGACGTCAAATGCAGCGGCAAGCTGCAACCGTTGATCCTGCAAGCCGGAGGCAGCCCGATCATGTGGAAGACCGGGCATTCGCTGATCAAGGCCAAGATGCGCGAAACCGATGCCGAACTGGCCGGCGAGATGAGCGGGCACTTTTTCTTCCGCGAACGCTGGTACGGTTTCGATGACGGCATCTATGCGGCGGCGCGGCTGATGGAGATTCTTGCCGCCGCCGACAACTCTACGCCGCAGCAGGTTTTCGACAGTCTGCCCAAGGGCGTGAGCACGCCGGAATTGAAGATCGAAATGGCGGAAGGCGAGCACTACCGCTTCATCGAGAAGTTCAAGGAAAAATCCAGCTTTGAAGGCGCGCGCGTCACCACTATCGACGGTGTGCGCGCGGATTGGCCGGATGGATGGGGGCTGGTGCGCGCCTCGAACACGACGCCGGTGCTGGTGCTGCGTTTCGATGCCGAAAACGACGCGGCTTTGCTGCGGATCGAGGATACGTTCCGCCGGCAGTTGCTGGCGCTGGACGCGAATCTGAAGCTGCCGTTCTAGCCTTGTGGTCTAGTGCTTCGCCCCGGTGCGAAGTCCGCGGTAATGCGTCAGCGCATCGGCGAATTTCTGTGCCAGTCCGGCTTTTTCCTGCTGCTTCTGGACAATGTAGGTTTTCTGCCGTTCGACATTGCGGCGCAAAGATTCGATTTGCGATTGCAGCGTGGCGGGCACGGGTTTGCCGGTGCGATCCAGGTCGGCGGCGTGCGACAACATGGTGGTCAGGCTCTTTTCCTGACTATCGAGGCTGATCTGGGTCGCATGGATGTTCTGGTCGAGCATGTCGAGCTGGGCCTTTTGCGCATCCACCAGATCGCTTTCGTTCGGATACGCGGCGAGCAGTTGTTGATCGCTCTTGGTCTGCTCGTCGTGGACGTGTTTTTCCGCCGCCTTGCGTGCGTCGGCGTCGGCGTCGGCTTTCAATTCCGCGGCGGTTTTCGGCGGACCGACGTGCTTGATCACGAGGCCATGCGAATTGACCACGTCGTAACCGAATTGCAGCGCTTCGTTCGGCAGCGCATCATCGAAATGCAGATTGCTTTGTGCATCTTTCCACTTGTAGCGATTGTGCGCGCCGCTCTGGGCCGCAACCGGCGTCGCGATTACGAACGCGAGAATCAAACTGGTCAGCACAATTCCGATCGGGCGCATGATGATTTCCTCCGTGCCGCAGTATAGGCGGTCGCCGGCTCACTTCAACAGTCGATCACTTCAACGGCGGCGCGCTTCACAACAACAGACATCAACAACCATACGTGGCGCGATAGGCGGCCAGGCGTTCGCGGTGCGGCGCCAATTCGGACCGCTCCGCAACCAGGGCGAGCAGTTCATCCAGACGCGCGATGGCGATCACCGGGACGCCGAATTCCGCTGCAATTTCCTGCGCGGCGGATTGCGCGCCCTGGCCGCGCTCCTGGCGATCAAGCGCGATCAGCACGCCGGCGGGCGTCGCATCATGCGCACGAATCAGGGTCAGCGATTCGCGGATCGCGGTACCGGCGCTGATCACGTCGTCGACAATCAAGACGCGACCTTGCAGCGGTGCGCCGATCAACACGCCGCCTTCGCCGTGATCCTTGGCTTCCTTGCGATTGAAGGCGATGGGCAGGTCGCGGCCGTGAGCTTGTGCGAGTGCGATCGCGGCCGCCGTTGCCAGCGCGATGCCCTTGTAGGCCGGGCCGAATAGCATGTCGAAGGCGATGCCGGAATCTGCCGCCGTCTGTGCGTACGCGCGTCCGAGCGTGGCCAGCGCGGCGCCGGAGTCGATCAGTCCGGCGTTGAAGAAATACGGGCTGACGCGCCCGGATTTGAGCGTAAATTCGCCGAAGCGCAAGGCGTTCTTGGCGAGGGCGAGATCGAGAAATTGGCGTTGATGGGCGAGCATTAGCCGAGCGACAACCGCCGCGATGAGG
Source organism: Rudaea sp. (assembly GCA_025451955.1). Taxonomy (GTDB): domain Bacteria; phylum Pseudomonadota; class Gammaproteobacteria; order Xanthomonadales; family Rhodanobacteraceae; genus Rudaea. The sequence goes on from JANWJJ010000071.1 coordinate 12,594, forward strand.
ATGGCACTTGGTATGATCCGGCATCAGCCTCGGGTTTGCTACCTTATGCGCGTCATTTCGTTTAATGCCAACGGTATCCGCTCGGCCGCCAGCAAGGGGTTTTTTGACTGGCTGAAACAGCAAAAGGCCGATGTCGTCTGCATCCAGGAGACCAAGGCGCAGGAGGATCAGTTGACCGATCCGATGTTTCGCCCGGATGGGCATCACTGCTTTTATCGCGATGCGACCACGAAGAAAGGCTATAGCGGCGTGGCGATTTATTCACGGCGCGAACCCGACGAAGTGCGCACGAAACTTGGCTGGGCGCCATTCGATGAGGAGGGCCGTTACCTCGAAGCGCGTTATGGCAAACTTTCCGTGGTGTCGTTCTACATTCCGTCGGGTTCGTCCGGCGACGAACGCCAGCAGTTCAAATTCAAGGCGATGGATTGGCTGACGCCGATTTTCGCGGAATGGATCAAGAGTGGCCGCGATTACGTACTTTGTGGAGATTGGAACATTGTCCACACCCGCAACGACATCAAGAACTGGACCTCGAACCAGAAAAATTCCGGTTGTCTTCCAGAAGAGCGCGCCTGGCTAGATCTGTTGTTCGGCAAACAAGGTTGGGTCGACAGCTTCCGCGCGCTGAAACCCGATGCGGTCGAATACACCTGGTGGTCGAATCGCGGCGCGGCGCGCGCGAACAATGTCGGTTGGCGCATCGATTATCAGATCGTCACGCCCTCGCTGCGAGCGAAGCTGAAAGCCTGTTCGATTGCACCGACGCCACGGTTTTCCGATCATGCGCCGTATGCGGTCGATTATGCCGGCTGAGACGGTGGCCATCGTGCCGGGACGCAATTGGCGCGTGCTCAGCATCGGTCTGCTGGGCTTCGCGTCCGGCTTGCCGCTGGCGTTGTCAGGTAGCGCGTTGCAGGCGTGGTTCACCACTGCGGGCATGAGCCTGCGCGAGATCGGCTGGATCACACTTATTGGCCAGGCCTATGTGTTCAAGTTCCTGTGGGCGCCGCTGCTTGATCGGTTGCCGCTGCCGTTTCTTGGTCGTCGTCGTGGCTGGATTCTGCTTATGCAGCTGCTATGCGGCGCGGCGCTGATCAGCATGAGTTTCTACACGCCGCAGGGTGCGGCAAGCGCGCTGGCCTTTCTCGGTGTACTGCTCGCGTTCGCGTCGGCGACGCAGGACATAGCCTACGACGCGCACCGCACCGACCTACTGCGTCCGAAGGAGCGCGGCTGGGGCACGGCGCTGATGCAAGGTGGCTACCGCACCGGGATGCTCGTGTCCGGCGCGCTCGCGCTGATCCTTGCGGAGCATCTGGGCTGGGCCTGGGTGTACCGCCTGATGGGAGCGCTGATGCTGGCGGCGATGCTGGTGACGATCATCTCGCCGGACGCGCCGGACGAACAGCCCACGCGCAGCTTCGCAGCGGCGGTGGTGCAGCCGTTTGCGGATTTCTTCCAACGCTACGGCGCGCTCGCGCTGGCATGGCTGGCGCTGATGGTGCTGTACAAACTTTGCGATGCCTTCGTATTGTCGTTGTCGACCACGTTCCTGTTGCGCGTGCCGCAGTTCACGCTGACCCAGCTAGGCGCGATCAATAAGACGTTCGGCCTAGTCGCCGGCCTGCTCGGGGCGCTGGCGGGTGGCTGGGTGGTGACGCGGATGCGGCTGTTCTCGGCGTTGCTAATCCTCGGCGTAGCGCAGGCGCTGGTGAATCTTGGCTACATCTGGTTAGTGCACAGCGGGCCGGACCTGATCGCGCTGGCGACCGTAGTGGGGATGGAGAACTTCTTCAGCGGATTGGGCAGCACCGCGTTTGTGGTTCTGGTGACGGCGTTGTGCAACGTGCGCTTCTCTGCCACCCAGTACGCGCTGCTGTCCTCGCTGGCTGCGGTGGGGCGTGTATTTCTCGGCCCGCTTGCAGCGTGGCTGGTGCCTCAGGTGGGTTGGTCGAACTTCTTCGCGATCACCGCGCTATCGGCGCTGCCTGGATTGCTGTTGGTGGTTTCGCTGCGTCATGCTATCAATCAAGCAGAGTTGGCACGGCCATGCTAAACGAAAACGGGATTGTGCTCGCCGTGGTGCTGTGTCTGTGGTTGTGGCCGCGCTTTCGGCGGCTGGATTCGACCCCCGCAAACGGGATTGCACGCGCCTGATGCGTGTATTCGGCCGCGAGAACTGCGAAAATCGCCGCTGCAGGGGACTGACGC
>JANWJJ010000072.1 GCA_025451955.1 Rudaea sp.
CCGGAAATCCTGCGTGCATCCCTGGCTGGTGTGATTCTGCGCATGCTGAATCTGAAGCTCGGCGAAGTGGAGAAATTTCCGTTTGTGGAAGCGCCGGATGCACGTGCGATCGGGGACGGCTACCGGCGTCTGATCGAACTGGGTACCATAGGCGAAGACAAGCGCTTGACGCATACCGGCCGCACGATGGCGCGCTTGCCCGTCGACGTCGCGCTCGCGCGCATGCTGGTCGAAGCGCAGCGTCTGGGTGCGTTGCGCGAACTGCTGATTCTTGCTGCGTTCCTGAGCACGCAGGATCCGCGCGAGCGGCCGGCGGATGCGCGCCAGGCAGCGGATCTTGCGCACGCAGCTTTCGTCGATCCCAAATCCGATTTCATCAGTGTGTTGAATTTGTGGCATGCACACGCGCTGGCGCATGAGGATCTGACTCAATCGAAATTGCGCGACTGGTGTCGCGAGCGGTTTCTTTCGTATCTGCGCATGCGCGAATGGCGTGAATTGCATCGGCAGTTGCTGCTGATCGCCGACGAGTTGGGCTGGAAGCAGAATCACGAGTCGGCGGGCTTCGAGCAAATCCATCGTTGTCTGTTGTCGGGCTGGCCGACGCAAGTCGGACGCAAGGACGAACGCAGCCAGTATCGCGGCACGCGCGAGCGCAAGTTCGGAATTTTCCCCGGATCGGTGCTGGCGAAACTGCCGCCGCAATGGCTGCTGGCGGGACAGATCCTGGATTTGCAAAAAGTCTACGCGATGCAGTGCGCGCGGATCGAACCGGAATGGATCGAACAGCAGGCCGCGCATCTGGTCAAACGCAGTTGGCGCGATCCGCATTGGTCGCGCAAGCGCGGCGCGGTGCAGGCGTTCGAGCAAGTGACGCTGTTCGGGCTGACCCTTGTGGAGAAGCGCACGGTGCAGTTCGCTGCGCAGGATCCATTGCTTGCGCACGCGGTCTTCGTACGCGAGGCGCTGGTGCATGGCGAAATCGATTGTCGCGCAGATTGCGTGCGTGCGAATGCGCGGGTGCTGGAGCAAGCGCACGAGCTGGAAGCGAAACAGCGCCGTGCCGGTCTGGTGCGCAATGAAGACGAATTGGTCGAATTTTTCGCAGGGAAACTGCCCGGCGATATCCACACGACGGCAGCCTTCGATGCCTGGTATCGCAAGGCCACAGCGGCAAAGCAGGCGGCGCTGCGCTGGTCGCTGGATGCCGTGCTTGCGAACGAACCCGGCTTGCGTGCCAGTGATTTTCCTTTCGCGATGGAGTTTGCCGGCCACAAGCTCAAGCTCGAATACAGCTTCATTCCCGGTGATGCTGCCGACGGCGTGACCCTGCATGTCCCTCTGGCCTTCGTCAATGCGGTATCCGCTGCGCGTTGCGATTGGCTGGTGCCGGGCCTGCTGCCCGACAAGGTGGCAGAGTTGATCCGCGGCTTGCCGAAATCGCTGCGCCGGAATTTCGTGCCGGCACCGGATTTCGCGCGCGCCTTCGCAGCGGCTGAAGCGCCACGCGAACAGGCGCTGGCCGATGTGCTGGCGGCTTATCTGCGCCGGGTTACTGGTGTCGAGATTGCACAAAGTGATTTTGTGGAAGTATCCGTTCCTGCGCATCTGGCGGTGCGCTTTCGTGTCTTCGACGAGCATGGCACAACGCTGGCCGAAGGCCGTGATATCGACGCGATCCGTCGCGACTGGGGCGAACAGGCGCGCACGGCATTTTCACGCCATGCCGATATCGAATTCGCACGCGACGAGGTGCACGAGTTCGACTTCGACGATATTCCCGATCAAGTCACAGGCGAGGGCGGCTTGATCGCGTTTCCCGCACTCGTCGATCTGGGCGACAGCGTCGCGCTGCGGGTGTTCGAGCACTGCGACGAAGCGCGTGCTGCGCATGCGCGTGGCGTCGGGCGTCTGCTGCGGCGCGCGTTGCACGAGGCAATCAAGCAGGCGCGGCGGCAGTTGCCGATCCAGCGCGGACTGGCATTGAAATATGCGGGCATCGCCAGCGTCGATGCGCTGCGCGAAGATATGGTGGAAGCCGCGCTTGTGGATCTGCTTGCCGCGCGCAATCTCGATTTGCGTCGGCGTGATGATTTTCAACGTGCGCAGACAGCGCTGTCCAGCGCATTGTTTCCGGCCGCGGTTGGCTGGCTGGAACTGGTCGAGGAAATTCTGATTGCGTATGCGGATTTGTCGCCGTGGCTCGATCCGCCACTGATGGGTTATGCGCGCGCCAATTACGACGATCTGCACGAGCAACTCGATGCGCTGGTCTATCCGGGATTTGTGCGCAATGTGGAAAAAACGCGTTTATCCCATTTTCCGCGTTATCTGAAGGCGATGCGGCTGCGCGCCGAGCGTCTGCGCCAGGATGCCACGCGCGATCAGGCGCGCCTGCTGACTGTGCGCGGATATTGGCGCGAGTATCTGAAGCTCAGAGCGGAACGCGGCGGCGGCGATGCGGCGCTGAATGAACTGCGCTGGCTGATCGAGGAATTGCGCGTGTCGTTGTTCGCACAGGAGCTGAAAACCGCCGAACCGGTGTCGGCGAAGCGGTTGAACAAGCTGATCGATGCGCTGCTCGCTACTCGCTGATATCCGGCTACTTCGTCCGTTCGACCCGCACACTGTCGCTGCACGACGAAATGTACATCAGCCAGTTGCCAAGCAGCGTGGGCTTGATCTTGACCTTCGGATGATTCGCTTTGCCGCAGTCGTTGCTGCCGGATTCGGCCTGGGTCCATTCCTGGCCGTTTTCGAGCTTGAATACGGTGTGGCCGTACCAGCCGGTGAAGTTGCCGTCGATGCGGCTCTGGATCGTCTGGCGTTCGGACTGTTTCGGATAGAACACCGGCGCGCCGTCGGGGGTGACATAGATCGGCGTCGCGCTCGCATTATGTGCGTTCAGCCAGGCGTCCAGATTTTTCAATTCCTCGGGACTGAGCTTGTCCAGGCCGGCGGCGTGGAATTCGCTCTGCGACATGCGTTCTTCGAGCGAGGAGAAACCCGCGGCGCTGGCGGTCGTGGCAAGCAACGCCAAAACGACAGCTGCAAAAGTTACACTTATACATTTGTACATAGTATGATTGACCTGCGCGTGGTGGGTTCGGTTCGGACGTCGCACTGGGGTTCCCGCAAAGTCTAACTCCTAGTTAACACTTTCCCGGAATCAATGGCTTATCATACCCCATCACTTCCTTTTGATAACATTGGCGGTCGTGTGCTAGGTGTGGCGCATGCGGTTGCGGTTCGGAGCTATAGAATGCGGCATGTGTCCAGCGCGCTGAGCGCAGTTGCGGGTTTTTGCATCCTCTCCCTGGCCGGGCAGGTCGGCGCAAGCCCGCTGGGCCTGACGCTTGATCTGGTCGCCTCGTCGACACCTTGCAACGGCAGTCGTTGCCCGGCGGACATCAGCTTGCCTCTGATCGGAGCCGCGCCCTTGGGCAGCACCGCGTTCCAGTATGGAACCGGACTTGGCACGCCGACCAACTATGTGGCCGCCGTCACCTTGGACAACACGGCAACGCAACCCATCGTGTGCGATGAAATCAACAGTGTGGGCGCGGGCGGCCCGAGCGCGACCACGCGCTTTACGCTGAATTTCACCAATCCGGCGGTGAGCGCCGGCTTGCTCGAATTCGGTGCAGGTGGCCCTGCCATCGTCGATTTGTCGGCACTGAGCTACGCCGGTGGCGTGGCGCCGACCACTGAACTGACCTATGCCAATTCGGCCACGGCGCAGGAGCTATGCTATCCGATCAATCGGATTGGCGTATCCACCCCGTTCTTGCTCAATGGCAGTGTCAGTGGCGATCGCATCTTCGCCAGCAATTTCGAAAACGGTCTCGCGCACGTCGCCGGCGAACCTTGGGTATCGGTGCAGACGGTGAATTCGCCGTCCTCAGGGGGGGCTGGCAAGTCGCAAGAAGTGCAGATGGCCACGCCCGCGAACAACCTGGTGTATGTGGTGCAAATCCACAATGCCGTTGCCAATTGGCATCTGGATTTCGGTTACGACAGCGCATATTTCGATCCGGTCAACAATGGTAAAGTTGCACCGACTTGGTGCGTGCTCACGTCCGCGCAGCCGGGTATCCCGACAACCTGTGGCACAAGTGGCTCGGTAGCTACCAGCCCAACCTACACCGTGGCGGCGGTGGATATCCAGTCGCCCACGAAATCGGTTTATCTGCAAGTAGCGATGGCGGGGTCAAGCGCGGCGACGGCCAACTGGAGCGCGCAAACCCCGGCCAACTATCCGGCGGTAGCGGCGGTGTTTCCACCAGCCGGCACTTATCCGCAACGTCTGGACGATAAAGTGGCCGTGGCCAGCGCGAACAATCTGCCGGTGCAGAATGTGGGCAGTATCGTTTGCACCAATCAGACGATTCCTGTGTGTACGCTCACGGATGTGGATGGCAATGTTTCGCAAGTCAGCTATACCAATTCCGTCACCGCGGGCGGCGTGGCGACAATCGACCCAGTGGCCTACTTCGTCGATCCGACCGGTGGCACGACGATGCCAGGCAATGTCGCTGCCGATTTGCTGACGGTGGCTAACGCCTCGTGTGTTGATCCCAACAACATCCTCGCGAGTCAGATCGGCACTGGCAACTTCATCACATCGCCCAGTGCGCAAGGCGGCAAGGCGCTAGGCTTCACCTTCGCCGCCGGGGGGGGTGATCCGTTCAAGTCCGGCACGGCGACTTGCACGGCGACGTTCACCAGCCCTTCGGGTTTCGCGTCGAGCCTGCCGTTATCGAGTACGCAGACCTTCACGATCACCATGCAGAGCACGTTTACCGCGAGCTTGACGCTTACCCCCACATCGAACCAAACCGCGGCACCCAACGGAACGTTGACATTCAACCTCTCCGTGACGAACACCGGTTCCGGTGCGCTTTCCGGCGTCGGCGTGACCGATACCAATCCGCAAACCGATGCGAACTTGACGGTCAATTCTTGGACGTGTGTCGGCGTGGGCGGGGGGAGCTGCCCAGGCGCATCGGGAAGCGGCGGTTTGACTGAGACGAATATCAGTCTGCCGGCAGGCGCCAGTCTGGCCTATACGATTACTGGCACAGTCAGCGCCAATATCGCGACAACTCCGGTAGCGACCCAGGTGGCCAACAATGCTTCAATCGTTGTGCCAACGGGTACGTCCTGCGCGGGTGGCGTGTGCGCCAGTTCGGCCAATGTGCCCACGGTTCCAATCATTGCGGTGGCGATGAACGAAACGCCGACAACCTATGCCGGCAGCCCGACTTTGGTAAGCTATACGATCACGCTCACCAATCAAGGCGGAATCGGTGCCAGCGGATTGGCCTTGGCCGACCCCGCCGTCGCGGGACTGACTTTTGTTTCGTGGGGGTGCGCAGCCACCGGCTTGAACAGCGCGTGTCCGGCAGCCAGTGGTAGCGGCGCCATCAGCGCATCGAACATCGTCATTGGCACAGGCGGCAATGTGACTTACACCTTGTCCACCATCACCAACACGACAGGTAATGTCGGTAACACGGCCACCCTCACCCCGAGCGGTAGTGCCGTTTGCGCCAATGGTGCTTGCTCTGACAGTCAAACCTTGACGTACTCCGGGCCTTGAGTCGACCACTAAACGCGTACCCGGCATCGCCGCCGATTCGATTACTTATACACCCGGTGGCCGATTGTTCCAGTCATCGCAGCATGCCACAGTAGCTCGGTGAAAACGGGTCGATCCAGCAAACGCGATCTCACAACTTGGGTGCGGCGGCATTTCAATGTTGCCGATGCGCCGGCGTGGTCGGCAAAGTTGATTGAAGCCATCGCAGCGACGGATGGCGACGCCGCGCCCGCACGCTGCGAGCCGGAAGTGCTCGACACGCTGACTTTGCTCGAATCCCTGCGTGCCGATCCGGAAACCTTCGCCGCGTATATTTTGCATACTTTGCAACAATGCAGCATCGCGGTTCCGCTCGATGACATCGTGCGCGCCGCGCCGCAGCTGCGCGATCTGCTCGATGGTCAGCAGGCGGCGGAGAAAGTCTGGTCGCTGTACGCCGCGCACGGTGCCGCGCATAGCGCCGAGGGTTTGCGGCGTCTGCTGCTGGCGATCATCCGCGATCTGCGTGTCGTCTTCATCCTGCTCGCGCGCCAGCTCGCGCGCATGCGTGCGGCGGCGCAGTCCACGCCGGAGCAACGCCGCGAACTGGCGCAGCTCACGGCGGACATTCATGCGCCATTGGCCAACCGGCTCGGCATCTGGCAGCTGAAGTGGGAACTGGAAGATCTCGCCTTCCATTATCTGCATGCAGATACCTATCGGCGCATCGCCAACCTGCTCGACGAGCGCCGCACGGATCGCGAGCGCTTCATCAACGCGGCGGCGGCGGCGTTGCGCGAGGCGCTGGATGCGGCCGGCATTGAAGCCGATATCGCCGGGCGACCCAAGCATATCTATTCGATCTGGAAAAAGATGCAGCGCAAGAGTGGGGATTTTTCCACTTTGTACGATATCCGCGCGCTGCGTGTGCTGGTCGCGGATGTGCCGGCCTGCTACGCCGCGCTCGGCAGCGTGCATACGCTGTGGCCGCCAGTGCCGAGCGAGTTCGACGATTACATCGCGCGGCCGAAAGGCAACAACTATCAATCGCTGCATACCGCGGTGATCGGGCCGGAAGGCAAAACCCTGGAAGTGCAAATTCGTTCGTATGACATGCACGCGCACGCCGAACAAGGTGTTGCTGCGCATTGGCGCTACAAGGAAGGTGGCGGCGGCGATCAGAATTTCGAGCGCAAGATTACCTGGATGCGTCAGTTGATCGAGACCAAAAGCGAACCCGATGACGCGGCGCTGCTGGCCGGATTCAAGACCGACATCCTCGAAGATCGCGTCTATCTGCTTACGCCGCAAGGTCAGGTGATGGATTTGCCGCGCGCCGCGACCGTGCTCGACTTCGCCTATCACGTGCACACCGACGTCGGCCATCGCTGCCGCGGCGCCAAGGTCAACGGCCGCATCGTGCCGCTGCATTTTCAGCCGAGCAGCGGCGATCGTGTCGAAATCCTCACCGGCAAGACTGTGGAGCCGCGCCGCGACTGGTTGTCCGCGCATCACGGTTTTCTGACCACGCATCGCGCGCGCGAAAAAGTCCGCGCCTGGTTCAAGCGCGTCGATCACGACGCCAACCTCGCCGCCGGCCGCGCGATTCTCGAACGCGAGCTCAAGCGCCTGGCGCTGGGCAATGTGGATTTGGATACTTTGCCGCAAAAGTTCCATTTGCAAACATTCGACGAACTGCTGGTCGTGTTGGCGCTCGGTGATGTGACCGCCGGCCAGATTGCGCGCGTGCTGCACGAGGCGCATGCACCGTCGGCGATGCAGCCGGCGCAGGTTCCGCGCGCACCCAAGCGCGACAAGGATGCCGTCGTGATCGAAGGCGTCGGCAACCTGCTGACGACGCTCGCACGCTGCTGCCAGCCATTGCCCGGCGATGCGATCAGCGGTTACATCACGCGCGGTCGCGGGGTTTCGATCCATCGCGCCGATTGCACCAGTTTCGCGCGCCTGCGCGCCCGTGATCCCGGCCGCGCCATCGAAGTCGAATGGGGTGGCGCACGCGCCCAGGCCTACGAAGTCAATCTGCTGGTGCGCGGCTACGATCGCAAATGGCTGCACAAGGATGTCACCAGCGTCATCGCAGCGGCCAACGTACACCTGCTCGCGGTCAACACGCGCGTGGATTCGGCCAGCAGCCTGGCCACCATGAATTTCGCCGTGCGCGTCGCTGATTTCGAGCAGTTATCGACCTTGCTGGGAAAACTGTCCGGGGTGCCGAATGTGATCGAGGCGAGGCGCTTGGCGTAGGCGCAGCTGCGGTAATGTCTTGTTTTTAGCGGCGTTTGCATTCGTCAGAATGCGGCATCCGCAGGCCCGCATGGTATGCTTGCCGTGAGTTCCAGGCACGACGGGGGGATGGGCTTTCCGCTCGTGGCCATGGCCGGACAAGCGCGCAACGTGATCGAAATTCCCGGCTACAAAATCCTGCGTCAGCTCGGCCGCGGCGGCATGGCGACGGTGTATCTGGCTACCCAGGAATCGGTGCAGCGCGACGTCGCGCTCAAGATCATGTCGCCGACGCTGCTGGCCGACCCGGATTTCGGCGAGCGCTTCCTGCGCGAGGCACGGATTGCGGCCAAGCTGCATCATCGGCATGTGGTCGGCGTGCACGACGTCGGCCGCGAGGGCGATTATCACTACATCGCGATGGAATATCTCGGCGGTGGCGCCTTGCTGACCGAGGATGGTGAGCCGCGGCTGGTACCGTTCACCCTACGTGCGATCCGCGAGATTGCCTCGGCGCTGAATTACGCGCACGCCAAGGGTTTCGTGCATCGCGATATCAAGCCGGACAATATCCTGTTGCGCGACGACGGCAGCGCGGCGCTGACCGATTTCGGCATCGCCCGTGCCAGCGATTCGGCCACCCACATGACCCGCACCGGCACGGTCATCGGCACGCCGCATTACATGAGTCCCGAACAGGCGCGCGGCCGAGCGGTCGACGGACGTGCGGATTTGTATAGTTTGGGAATTGTGCTGTACGAGCTGCTGATGGGGCGCGTGCCATTCCACGCCGACGATTCGCTGGCTGTTGGCATCATGCACATCACTCAGCCAGTGCCGATCCTGCCCGAGCACCTGTCCGCGTTGCAGCCAATACTGAATCGCCTGCTGGCCAAGCAGCCCGAGGAGCGTTTCCAGAATGGCGCGGCGCTGGCCGACGCGATCGAGCAGGTCGAGATCGGCATTGCCCGCGGCGAACTGCCGGAACTGGCGGCCAGTGACGAAGCCTATCGCCGCGAAATTCTCGGCGCCAACACGCCGACGCGGGCGATGCCGGTAGCCGCCACTCCACCCGGGGGTACGCGTTATCGCGCCGAACCCAGTCTCGGACGCATGGACGACATCGCCAATTCCTCGGCGCGCCGGCCCCTGCATCGCGGTGCGGCGGGACATTCCGCGGCGGCGTCCACGGGCGGATCGCGGCGCTGGATGCTTGCCGCTGCGGCTATCGCCATCGTCTTTGCGGTGTTCGCGCTATGGCATTACCAGAACCGGCTGCGCGCGTTGCTGCCGAACACCGAACTCAACAATCTGGTTGCGCGCGGGCAGCAAGCGCTGGCCGACGGCAAGCTGATCGGCACTCGCGGCGACAGTGCGCGCGAATTGTTCCAGGCCGCGCGCGCGCTGGATGCCGACAACGACCAGGCGCGCGAAGGATTGAACAAAGTGGGTGCGCGTCTCATCGACCAATCGCGTGCGGCACTCACTCGCAGCGACTTCACCACTGCGCAAAGCGATCTGGATGCGGCAAACGAAGTACTCGGCGGCGGTGCCGAAGTCGAGGAATTGAAAACTGCGCTGCACGCCGCGCAAATGCGCAACACCCAGTCGGCTGATCTGCTGCAACGCGCCGATGCCATGCTTGCCGCGGGCAATCTGCTCGGCGACAAGGGCGCCAGCTCACTGTATCAGCGTGTGCTCGATGCCGATCCCACCAATGCGCTGGCCTTGAACGGCCTGAAGAAAGTCGCCGAAGCCGTCGCGCAGCAAGCCCGCGACGCAATCGCCGCAGGCAAGGTCAATGAGGCGAATGCGCGCATTGCCGACCTGACTCGGTTGTCACCGAATTTTCCGGCGATTCCCGAACTGCGCGCGGCGATCGCACAGTCGCACGAGAATGCGACCCAGGCGATCGATCAGCAATTGGCGCGCGCCGAGGCGCAACAGCGCGCCGGCAAGATCGCTGGCGACGACGGCGCACTGGTTCTGTTCCAGGCGGCGCTGAAGGGCGATCCAAACAATGCGCGCGCCAAGACCGGCCTGCGCAAACTCGCGCAGACCCTGATCGCGCAGGCCAATGCGGCGCTCGACGACGACAATACCGTGTCGGCGGAAAAGCTCCTGCAGCAGGCAGCCAGTGCGGCGCCGGATGTATCCGAACTGCGCGACGCGAAGGCGCGTCTGCGCGAGACGCGCCTTCGCCTCGAAAGCATTAAGCAACAGGCGCAACTCACGCCGGCCGATCAGGCGCGCATCCAGCAATTGCTCGACGACGCCGACAAGGCGATGACGGCGGGAGACCTGATCCTGCCGCCCAGCGATTGCGCTTTCGACAAGTATCGGGCCGTGTTGCGCATCGATGGCAACAACGCCAAGGCATTTGCCGGCCTGGCGAAAATTCCTGCGCGTGCCAAGGATCTGTTTGAACAGGCGATCAAGAACGGCACGCCGCAGAAGGCGCGTGCCTACATCGATGCGATCTCCGAATCCGATCCGGGCGATGCCTCGGTGCCGGCATTGCGCGAACGTCTGGCCAATGTGTTCCTCGATCAGGCCGACGCCCGCATCGGACAGAACTTGCGCGCCGACGCAGCGACCTCGCTCAAGGCCGCGCGTGAATTGAGCCCGAACAATCCGCGGCTGGCGCCGCTGGAAGAAAAACTCCAGGCGCTGCCCGGCGCCTGATCTGAGCGCGGTAATTCAGTCGGGAGGCGGGAGGGGCGCTTAATCGGGCTAGTTGTCGTGGGCGAGGCTGATTGGCGCAAGCGCGGCTAGGTCAACGCATGCAAACCTTGATAGCCGACGTAGCAACCGACCAGCAGGATCAGGGCACCGGAAAAATACGGCACTTTCCGGACAAATTCTCCGAAGCCACTCCATCGTCTGGTAACATGCCTCACGCTTAACGCGGCCAAGGCACCCGACGCTACCATCGTCAGTGCCAGACCAATGCTGAAGCACAAGACCAGGGTTGCACCGAGTGCAATACGTTTCAACTGAAGGCACAAAAGCAGCACAGTGATGGAGGCAGGGCAGGGAATCAGCCCGCCAGTCACTCCGAACAGGATGATCTGACCAGTCGTGACCTCGCGGTTGGCAAAGCGGCTGCGGATGTCGTTGGCGTGCGCCAATTCGTGCGGGTCTTGATACCCCGGCGCCGATACGTCCAGCTTTGCGTAGTCCTTATGATGATGGCTGTGGCCGACATCGATGCGTTCCACCTCGGCATGATGATGGTCGTGAGCATGATCGTAACTCACGATCTGTTGTTGTCGCCACGTGCGCCACATCATCCAGAATGCAACGGCAACAATGAGTACAGCGGACGCCACCTGAAAATACGGTTCGGTCGTCTCGGTATTCCACTCGCGGCCGAAATACATCCCGGCAAACGCGACGGTCCAAACGACGGCCGTGTGGGAAACTGTCGCCGACAGGGCGAGCAATACCGCTTGTGTCAGCGTGCCGCGAATGGCCACAATGAAAGCGGCCATCATGGTTTTGGAATGGCCCGGTTCCAGTCCATGCAGAGCACCCAGCAAGATGGCGCTGGGAACGAAGAGCCAGGAGTTGCCTTGCTGCAGCAGGGTAGAAAATGCAGTCATGGATGGTTTCGTGTCATGTCGGAGTAAGTCTGCACGCGCCGCCACGCGTGCTGGCTGATGCCAGACGCTCTCAAACGGGTTGATTTTCAAGTGCCGACAGCGTCTGATTCGGGAAACGTGTGAGAATTTCCGGCGCAGAGTATGAATATACTATACCCCAGTATATGTATTTTTGTGAATGGAGACCAACGTCATGCCACACACCATTCGTGACCGCAAGAAACTACTCGGTCGCATTCGTCGGATCAATGGACAGGGCGCGGCCCTGGAGCGTGCCTTGCAGAACGGGACCGACTGCGACGCAATCCTGCAACAGATTGCGGCGATGCGTGGCGCGGTCAACGGACTGATGGTTGAGGTATTGGAGGGCCACCTGCGCGATCATCTGGCCGCCGAATCGTCTGCGAAGAAGCGCCATCAGGATCTGGAACAGATCGTTCGCGTCGTACGCTCGTATCTGAAATAGCTATTGCTCAAGGTCTTGCATGAGGGATTTTAACATACTCCCATCTAGTATCTTTTCTTCGCCATTTATGTATTGACAGCCACATGATCGAAGATTACAGTGCGCGCGCTTTCCGGGTCGCCCGAAAGCAATCGAATCCACTACGAATGAAGTCAATGGATAGCCACCCTAGCACCCAGGCGACTTGCTGCTCGGTTATGCAGCCGGCTGCCGAATGTGCTGACAACTTGAACACGTGCTCGCGTGCGGTGGCGAGCAGGTAAGCATTGCTGACCTGCCTCACCTCCTCGCACGAGACGGAGGTGAGTCATGAATCTGAACCTGTTTCCCGCTGCCTGCCGGGTTAGCGTCGTCGTTTCCGCGTGCCTGTTTGGCATCGCTTTTCTGCCCGCAGCACCTGCGTACGCCGAAGAAGCTGCGCCCTGCTTCATACCGCAACTGTTGGGCGCTCAATACACCTTTGTCGACCAACACCAGTACGCGCTGAATTCGCCGTACGCAGGACAACTGAGTCTCAAACCCAGCAGCGATACTGAGCAGACGCATACGCTCGGCGCTTACTTTGGCATCCAGTTGCCTGGGCACTTTCAGTTTTATATGGACTTCGAGAAATTCGATGGCGAGGGCGTGAGCGGAGCCACCGGACTCGGTGGCTTGACCAACGGTGACGTCGTGCGCTCCGGTGCAGTGAATTTGCCGAAGCGTCCGTACGCCGCCCGCCATTTTCTGCGCTGGTCGCTGCCGCTGAGCGACGATTCGCACGCGTCCGATCACGGCCAGGACCAGCTGCCGGGCCTGATCCCCGACCGACGCATCGACGTGAAGATCGGCAAGATGGCGGCGAACGACGACTTCGACAAAAACCGTTACGCCAATTCCACCCGCACCCAGTTCATGAACTGGAGTCTATGGAACAGCACCGCGTGGGATTTCGCCGCCGACACGCGTGGATACACCAATGGTTTTGTAGCCGCCTATGTGGATAAATACTGGACGCTGCGCTACGGCATCTATCAGATGCCGATATTGGCCAACGGGCAGACGCTCGACGTCGCTCTCAGCCGCGCCAATGGACAACAAGTAGAGCTGGAGTTGCGTTCGGCTCCCGATAGCTGGGTACTGCGCTTGCTGGGTTACTACAACCAGGCACGCATGGGGGACTATCGCGACGCGCTTGCCGCCGCGGCGAGTACCGCAGAGCCACCTTCGGTTCAGGACGATGATCGTCCGGGGCGCCATAAGTTTGGTGTTGGCGGCAACGTCGAATTGCCGCTGGCCGATAACGGCGACACCGGCGTCTTCGCACGCTGGGGGTGGAATGACGGGCGTACCGAAAGTTTTGCGTTCACCGAAGTCGATCGCACGCTCAGCGCCGGTGGGCAGATCTCCGGTGTGCGCTGGTCGCGCCCGAACGATCGCTTCGGCATCGCTTACGTCGTTGACGGATTGTCGCGCGATCACCGCGACTATCTTGCCGCCGGCGGCAGCGGGTTCGTGCTCGGCGACGGGCGGCTGAACTACGGACACGAGCAAATTCTCGAGTGGTATTACAGCTGGCAGATCATCCCGCACGTCTGGTTGAGTCCGGATTTCCAGCTGATTCACAACCCCGGTTACAATCAGGATCGCGGTCCTGCCAGGTTCGCATCCATGCGCCTGCATCTCGAATACTGATTCTTCAATTCGACCAGGAATCCTTCGCCATGTCTTGTTTACAAGAGCTGACATATGTGATCGACAAGCGCATCACACCGCGCTCATGGCCTACGAGAAGATCGATCTGGCGATCGGCATCGTTCTCGTCAGCGTCGGCGGCAATCGCACTGATCGGTTTCACCGCGGCTACGTTCGCCGGTCGTCCGGAGTTCGGCCAGTTTGCCGATGCCGGCTCCGTAGCGACAGGCATCGCCAAGTATGTTGGCGCAACGCTGGGTGTGCTGTTCGCACTGGCCCTGATCGACGCAAGCATCATTGGCGCCGCGGCGCTGATTTTGATTCCAAATGCGCCGCCGCGGTAGCGCGCCTAGCGAACATTCATCGATTCGATGTGTGGCAAAAACCGCGGCGGCTTGCGTGCGCGCGTGGCTTGCTCGAAAGCGTAAGCGTAACGGATCAGATTCGGTTCGCTCCAAGCTGTGCCGAAGAAGCTCAAGCCGATGGGCAGGCCGTGCACGAATCCGGCCGGAACGGTGATGTCGGGATAGCCGGCAACCGCGGCCGGCGTCGAGCTTCCGCCTACGCTGTGATCGCCGTTGACCCAATCGGTCATCCATGCCGGGCCACCGGTCGGCGCGATCAGCGCGTCCAATGTATATTTTTTCAAGGCCGCGTCGATGCCATGCGCGCCGGCCAGCGATCTTGATTTCGCCAGCGCTGTGCGATACGTCTTGTCGGTCAAGGCGCCGCGTTTTTCCGACTGCTCAAACAGGTCTTGATCGAACCACGGCATTTCGCGGGCGCGTTCGCGTTCGTCGAACTGGATCAATTCTTCCAGCGATCGCGGCGCATATGTGGTTGCCGGCAAGGCGGCGAGATAGGCGTTCAGATCGTGCTTGAATTCGTATTGCAGCACGGTCAGTTCGTCATCATCGTATTTGCCGAGGTTCGGCAATACGACGGGATCGATCACGACCGCGCCCGCGGCCTTCAGCGCCGCGATATTTTGCGCGAACACGGCATCGACATCCGGATTGAATCCGGCAAGCTTGCGCACCACGCCAATTCGCGCGCCTTTCAATCCGTCGGCATCGAGAAATATCGTGTAATCGACGCGATGCTTGTCGGCATCGCGCGTGGCCGGATCGTGCGGATCGGAACCCGCGATCGCATTCAGCAGCGAAACCGCATCGGTCACACTGCGCGCCATCGGTCCGGCGGTGTCCTGACTGTGCGCGACCGGAATAATGCCGGTGCGGCTGATCAGACCGAGCGTCGGCTTGATCCCGACCAGTCCGTTGGTTGCGGAAGGGCAAACGATGGAACCATCGGTTTCGGTGCCGATGCCGACGACCGCGAAATTCGCCGAGATCGCCGCACCCGTGCCGGAACTCGATCCGCAAGGATTGCGGTCGAGCGCATAGGGATTCTTCGTCTGCCCGCCACGTCCGCTCCAGCCGCTGGTCGCATGCGTCGAACGGAAATTCGCCCATTCGGAAAGATTGGTCTTGCCGAGAATGACCGCGCCCGCGGCGCGCAGTTTCGCGGCCACTGCCGAATCGCGTGCCGCAATCGAATCGGCCAACGCCAGCGATCCCGCCGTCGTGTGCATCTTGTCGGCCGTGTCGATATTGTCCTTGATCAGTACTGGAATGCCGTGCAGCGGGCCACGGATTTTTCCGTTCTTGCGCTCGGCATCCATCTGGTCCGCGATGGCCAGGGCGTTGGGGTTCAATTCGATGATTGCATTGATCGCCGGCCCCGATTTGTCCATCAAGGCGATGTGATCCAGATACTGCATCACGATGGCGTGCGAGGTGAGTTCGCCGCTGCGCATTTTCTGCGCGAGCGTGGCGATGGAAGTTTCTTCGAGAGTGAATCCGGTTGATGGCGTAACTGGTGCGTCGGCGAATGCACCCGATACGGCAATCGCGCAGGCGAAACCCATGAAACGTGTATACCAGCGTATGCGTAGCATCGGAATTTCCGCCGTCCGGCAACAGGCCCGCGCAACAATAGCGCAGGTGGAAACGGATTACAGTATTTTGATGCCTTGGACGCGCGCAAAATCGCGGTCGTGGGTAACGAACGCGGATGCGCTGATTTCCAAAGCCGAGGCCAATTGGATGGCATCCGGCAATTTGAGCGCGTAACGAACGCGCAAGCGCGCTGCTGTTGCGGCAATCTCGGCCGTGGTCGCGATCACCTCGTAGCCGTTCAACGCTTTTTCGTAGCGCCGCGCAATCGCGTCCTCGCCGTGCCGCATCGGACCAGTCAGCACTTCGGCAATCGTGATGGCGGAGATGGCGATCTGGATTCGTCCAGCCGCTTCGGCTTGAAACAGTCCCTCGTAACGCGGCGCAAAAGTCGGGTGGTCTTCGAGCAGATAAATGATCGGCGCCGTATCGACGACAACTTTTGCGCCAGCGGGGATTTCATCCCACGGCGGCATGCGCGCGGCTTGCGGCTTCCTCGCCATTGCCTAACGCCATTCGTCGCGCAGCGTACGGACAAATGTGCCCGCGGATTTACCCCACAATCCCTTGCCGCTGCCGCGCAGACCGAGCAGTTGTCCGGCACTGCGTTTAGCGAGCGCCATCTCGACCGAAACGATGGCCGCATAGGGTTTGCCGTGGCGTGTAATCACGCTCGTCTTGCCGCTGTTGGCAAGGGCTGCGATGGCAGGCAGGCGTGCGCGGGCTTGTTCGAGACCGAGCGAACGCGGGGATGTCATGGCGATTCCAAACTATACGGTATGTACAGTTTAGGTGTGAATCCGCAGTGCGTCAACAATGGCCCGAGCACGCCGACTTGGAAAATCATCGGGATAGCGGCACACTCGCTGTCAACATGTTTAGGCAGAATGGTGCCGCAAATGAAAAGGCCGCCTTGCGGCGGCCTTGGATACGAATCTTTCGATTCTTATTGTAGCAACAGCTCTCACCCCGGAACGCTACACGTAGATTGAATCTATCACAGGGGAAGGATATGTCGCAACCACATACATCGTCGCCTTGGCTATTGGGCCTCGACATCGGTATCGCTTCTGTAGGCTGGTGCGCACTTGGGGGAAAACGCATTGTCGATCTCGGTGTGTATTGCTTCGACCGTGCCGAGACATCCGATGGCGAATCGTTGAACGCTGTGCGAAGAATGGCGCGCTTGGCGCGCCATCGATTGCATCATCGAGCGACACGGCTGCTGAAGGTTGCGCGATTGATGAGGCGTGAGGGTTTGATTGACGATGCGCGGATGTTTCTCGATCAGAAACCCATAGCCATATCGTTGTGGGAGCTTCGCAAACAAGCGCTTGATCGTTGCTTGTCTGGCGAGGAGTGGGCGCGAGTCATTTATCACATCTGCAAACATCGCGGATTTTATTTTCCGCGCAAAAGCGACGCG
>JANWJJ010000073.1 GCA_025451955.1 Rudaea sp.
GCACGGCGACCTGGGCTGGATCTACTCGCGCCTGGGGCGCGGTCACGACGCGCTCGAACAGGGAAAGCTCGCGATCAAGCTGAGTCCGATCGACAAGGACGCGCTCGTCGCGCAGCAGAGCCTGATCAGGATGACGCAGATTCAAGTTCAACTTGGCCAATTCGATGACGCGTTGGCTGGATTGGATCGGTTGCTTGCAATGCCGGCGGGTTTATACGTGTCGGTGCCGCTGCTGAAACTCGATCCGGCCTGGGACCCGATCCGCCACGATCCGCGCTTTCAGGCGCTGCTGAAGAAATACGCCGGCGCCACGCTGTCGGCTTCCAGCCCCCTCGTTGAACAAGGAACAAAGCCATGAACACGCGGCTCCGGTATGGCGTTCTGATGTCGGTCGCGGTCGTTGCGATGGCGCTCGCGCCGACGGCATGGGCGGAACGGGGCAAGACGCCGCAGACCATCGCGGGGCTCGGTACCGTGACGTTTCCGACCTCCGCGAAATCGGATGCCGCGCAGACCGCGTTTGCGCGCGGCCTGCTGCTGCTGCATCTGTTCGAGTATCCGGATGCCGCCGCGGCGTTCCAGCAGGCCGAACAGCTCGATCCCGGTTTCGCCATGGCCTACTGGGGCGAGGCGATGACCTACAACCATCCGGTCTGGAACGAACTCGATCTGGCCGCCGGCCGTGCCGCGCTGCGCAAACTCGGCGCCACGGACGCGGCGCGCGAAGCCCGCGCACCGAGCGCGCGCGAGAAAACCTATCTCGCCACGGTGAACATTCTGTATTTCGGAAAGGGAACGAAGCGGCAGCGCGACGCGAGTTACTGCGATGCGATGCAGCGACTGGCCACTGCGTACCCGCATGACAACAATGCGCAGTTGTTCTATGCACTCGCCCTGCTCGGCCGCAACGAAGGCGTGCGCAATATTCCCGATTATCTGCACGCGGCCGCGATCGCCAGGCACATTTTCAAGCTCAATCCGCAGAATCCGGGCGCGGCGCATTACTGGATCCACGGCATGGACGACCCGCAGCACGCCGCCGGCGCGCTCGTGGCAGCGCGAGCGTTGTCGCAAATCGCGCCGGATGCGGGTCATGCGCAACACATGACTTCGCACATTTTCATGGCGCTGGGTATGTGGGACGACGTGGTCACGGCCAACGAAAACGCGACCCGCGTGGTGTATGCGCATGCGAAAGCCGCAGGCAAACCGCAGGTGCATTGTTTCCATTACAACGAATGGCTGGAATACGCCTATTTCCAGCAGGGACGCCAGCGCGATGCGGAGAACCTGCTGCAGGCGTGCCGGCGCACCGGTACCGAGGCGTTGCGCGGGATGGACAAGAAGCAGGCCGCGCTGTTCCGCGATCAGTTCCAATGGTCGCTGATGCAGATGCGCGCGACGGCGGTGGTGGAGTCGCATGATTGGGATGGCGCTGCGGCGCAGATGCGAATCGACACATCGACGCTTGGCGGCGAGGCGGGGTGGAACGATTTCGCCATCGGCTATGCCGCTGCGGAACGTGGCGATGCGGCGTTGGCGAAAACCTCGCTGGCTGCCCTGGACAAGCTGGCCGCGACGACCCAGCCGCCGAATCCCGATGACCCACAGCAATCGGATTATCTGCGCATCCTGCGCGACGACCTCGATGGTTTGATCGCGAGCAAGCGCGGCGCCATGCAGCAGGCCTTGGCGTCCGTGCGCCGTGCAGCGCAGCATTACGACGGCATGGCGTTCGACTTCGGGCCACCGGCGCCGGTCAAACCGCCGCACGAGCTGCTCGGAGAGTTGTTGTTCGCGACGGGCAAACCGGCGGCTGCCTGCACCGAATTCGAGGCAGCGCTCAAGAAAGCGCCCAACCGGACGCAGTCGTTGCTGGGGCTGGCGCGGGCGCAAGCCGCGAGCCATGACACCGCCGCTGCCATCGCCGCCTACCAGCGGCTCGTGAAAATCTGGCACGCCGCCGATGCGGGTTTGCCGGGACTGGATGAGGCGCGGCGTTATCTGGGCACGCAATCGCATGACTGAGTTCCTGCAACGGCTCAAACAACGCAAGCTGGTGCAGTGGGCGGTCGCCTATCTCGCTGCGGCGTGGGTGGCGTTGCAGGTGCTGGATGTGGCCGTGGACAGTTACCACTGGCCGGACAGCGTCATGCACCTTGCCTTCGGGGTGCTGGCGCTGGGTTTTGTCGTGACGCTGGTGCTGGCCTGGTATCACGGCGAGCGCGGCGTGCAACGTGTGACCGGGGCCGAGCTGCTGCTGATCGCGTTGGTGCTCGCGGTGGGCGGCGGGTTGCTGTGGCATTTCGAACGCGGCGGGTCGCCCATGGCCGCCACGACTGCACAGTCGGTCAAAAGCACAACCGGCGTCGCGGCGCACAACGTGACATCCGCGGCCTCGGCAACGGTGGCGTCCGCCTCTTCGTCCAGTACGGTCCCCGTTTCTCCCACTGCCGTGCAACCGATTCCCGCCAAATCCATCGCCGTGCTGCCGTTCGAAAATCTCTCCGGCGACAAGGGCAACGCGTACTTCGCCGACGGCATGCAGGACCTGATCCTGACCAAGCTCGCCGGCATCGGTGATCTCAAGGTGATCTCGCGCACCTCGACCGCGAAGTACGCCAGTCATCCGGATGACCTGAAAGCCATCGCGCAGCAACTCGGCGTGGCCACGATCCTCGAAGGCAGCGTGCAGAAGGCCGGCAACCAGGTATTGATCAACGTGCAGTTGATCGACGCCAACACCGATGCGCACCTCTGGGCCGAGGCCTATCCGCGCACGCTGAACAATATCTTCGGCGTCGAGGGTGAGGTCGCGCAGAAAGTCGCCGAGGCGTTGCAGGCGAAGCTCACGCCCGCCGAAACGCAAGCCATCGCCAAGATCCCCACACGCAACGCGCAGGCCTACGACGCCTTCCTGCAGGGCGAGTATTACGGCAGCCGTGGTGCGGAAAGCCGCTTGAAATCGGATTTTGACTTGCGGATCCGCAACTATCGCGAGGCCACTGAATTAGATCCCATGTTCGCGCTTGCCTACGCGCGCCTGGCGTTGTCGCAAATCTGGGATCTCGTGGAGTTCGGTGACGATGGATCGAACCTGGGGGCGCAGGCAAAAGTGGCCATGGATCGAGCCTTGGCGCTGGCGCCCGATCTGGCTGATGCGCATCTGGCGCAAGGCGCCTACCGTCACTACGTGTTGCACGATCTCGACGGTGCGCTGGTTTCCATCACGGCGGCGTTGGCCCTGCAGCCGCAGAATGCCGACGCCATTTTCAGAATGGGAGTGATTTATCGCCATCGGGGACAGTGGCAAGCGGCGTTCGAGGCTTTTCAACACGCCAGCGCGCTGAATCCGAAAAACGCCTTTTTCTTGAATATGGTGGCTTTTTGTGCCGTGTCCTTGCGCCACTATGCGGACGCCGTACGGGTATCCAAACAGGCGCTGGCGCTTGATCCCGCTTCCGCAAATAACGTGGCCGCACTTTCGGACGTGTACCTGCTTGGCGGCGACCTTGACCGCGCCATGGCCGTGTTCGATGCCGCGCCGGCCACCGTGCGGGACAACCCGAGGATCGCAATCTGGCACGCCCAGGTCATGCTGTATCGCCGCGACTACACGGTTGCACGCCAACTCATCGCCAAGGTGGAGCCCGGCAACGGTGTCAACGCCGTCGATCTCCAAGCGGTACGTGGCGATATCGAATGGTATGCCGGCAACCCGACAGCAGCGCGCCCGCACTATTCAAGCATGGCGGCGCTGCTCGAAGCGTCCATCAAAACCAACCCGGCCGAGGCGGCGGACCATTTCGCGCATGGCAAACTCGGCTGGGTCTACGCACGCTTGGGGCGCACCCGCGAGGCACTCGAGCAGGGGCAACTCGGCCTCACGTTGCATCCCGCGGACCAGGACGTGCCCAACGCAACGAGCGCGCTATGGCAGATGGCGCAGATTCAAGCCCAGGTCGGCCAGGTTGCCGAAGCGGTGGCCAGTCTCGATCGCATGCTGGCGATGCCGGCGGGTGATTTCGTTTCCGTGCCGTCGCTCAAACTCGATCCCACCTGGGACCCCATCCGCCACGACCCGCGCTTCCAGGCGCTGCTGAAAAAATATGGTAGCGCCGAACCTGCCACGGCCATGAGTGGGGGCGGCCATGGCTGATTTCTTGACCCGCTGTTTTCCGCTCGTCATTCCGGGGCCGGCGCAACCGGAACCCGGAATTCAGCGTTTGGTGTCCGTACGACACAGCGGGAAACTGGATTCCGGGTTCGCTCTTGCGGAGCGCCCCGGAATGACGATTGGGGAATCACGCCATGACTGACTTCCTGCACCGCCTTAAGCAGCGCAAGCTGGTGCAATGGGCGCTGGCTTACGTCGCGGCAGCGTTCGCGCTGCTGCAGGGGCTGGACATCGTCGCGCAACAGTTCGGCTGGCCGGACGATGTGCGGCGCGGCATCACGCTGGTGTTGGGCGTCGGTTTTTTTGTCGTGCTGGTACTCGCCTGGTATCACGGCGAACGTGGCGTCCAGAAAGTCAGCGGCACCGAGTTATTGATCCTGGCGTTGTTGCTGGCGATCGGCGGTGGCTGGCTGTGGCGGTATGCGCAAGTGCCACAGCCCGCGCAGCTTGCCACGACGGCGACGGCAGGACCGGCGGCTGGCGTCACGTCATCGACGACACTTCCTGCCGTCGCCATCCCGGCCAAATCCATCGCGGTACTGCCGTTCGAAAACTTGAGCACCGACAAGGGCAACGCGTACTTCGCCGACGGCATGCAGGACCTGATCCTCACCAAGCTGGCCGACATTGGTGACCTCAAGGTCATCTCGCGCACTTCGACGATGCAATACGGCAGTCATCCGCAAAACCTGAAAGCCATCGCGCAGCAGTTGGGTGTAGCGACGATTCTCGAAGGCAGCGTGCAGAAGGCCGGCAATTCGGTCCTGATCAACGTGCAGTTGATCGATGCACAATCAGACAACCATTTGTGGGCAGAAAGTTATCAACGCACGCTGGACAACATCTTCGGCGTCGAGGGTGAGGTGGCACAGAAAGTGGCGGATGCATTGAAAGCCAAGTTGACGCCGGTCGAAGCCGCAGACATCGCCAAGATACCGACGCAGAACAAGCAAGCCTACGATGCCTATTTGAAAGCGATCTATTACGTCAGGGACTCCAACCGCACTTTGGACAGGAGC
>JANWJJ010000074.1 GCA_025451955.1 Rudaea sp.
CGCCATCGCCGATCAACAGGGTGCGTTTGCGTGCGGATTGCGCCAGCGCGGCGCGCGCGCATTTGCAGGTGCCACTGGCAACGCGGCAAGTGGCGCTCGCGTTCGGAAATTCCAGGCTCCATTCGCGCTCTGCGACCTGTTGCAGGCGATTCGACGTGACGCTGAGGAAATCCAGTCCCGCGCGGCGCAGGATGTTGTGGATCGCGTAATCCAGACCATCGCTGAGTATTTCGATCGGCACGTCGAGTTTTTGCGCAGCCGTGACGAAGTCAGCGAACGCCGGATCGAGCGCGCGCGCGGCCAGATGAGCATCGAACTCGGCATGATCCATATCGAGCAAGGCCACCTGACCGGCCATGCAATCGTGCGAATTGATCCGGCCCGCACGCCAGTCGCTTTCCAGCACTTCCCAGCCGGGACGGCCGAATCGCTCGAGCAAGGTATCGGTGGTGTCATCAATGGCGACGGTGCCGTCGAAATCACAAAGTATGGTCCAGTCGGACACGGTGTTTTCCTGGGTGAACATGCGTAGTGCGAGCTATTGTCACAACAATTGATTAAGGATCCCTGATCCACAACCGCGCCGATGCCGGTCGATACAGAATTTTGGGGCGCCTTAACGCAGCGGCAAGGGCTTTCTGGCAAAATAGCGGCATATTTTCACCGATCGTTATTCACATGTCGAGCCGCCGCGCCTTTTTCGCTTATACGCCCTGGGACCTGATTCCCACCCTGATGGGGCTGGGTCATCTGGTCTTTGTCGCCACCCTGTTCTTCGGCTTCCACGCGATGCCGTGGGCGCTGTGGATTCCGCTGGCGCTGGTGTATTCCATCAGTATTTCCTGGAGCATCAACTCCACCAGTCACAATTTCATCCACAACCCGTTTTTTTGCTCGCCACTGCTGAACCGGATTTACAGCGTCATCCTGTCAGTCACGGATGGTTTTTCGCAGGAGTTCTACCACCACGTTCATCTGCGTCACCACGTCGGCAATATGGATCGCATCGGCACCAACGGCACCACGATCGATCCGCTGTCGATCTGGCGTCACGGCAAGGACGGCAAGGTCGAAAGTCCGTGGACGTATACTTTTTACAGCTACTTCCGCGACGACATCGGCGAGGTCTACAAGCGCGTCAAGGAAAAATTCCCGGACAAGGCACGTTGGATCTGGCGCGAGATCTATATCGTCGTCGGCCTGTACCTGGTCTGTCTGGTCTGGGACTGGCGCGCGTTTCTTGCGCTGGTGCCGTTCTACTATTTCGGCCATTCGCTGTCGTCGCTGAACGGCTATTACGAGCATTTCAAGGGCAATCCGGACGCGCCGATCGCCTGGGGCGTGAGCACCTACAACAAAGTATACAATTGGACTTGGTTGTACAACGGCTTCCACGCCGAACACCATTTTCGCCCGAAAGTGCACTGGACGCGCATGATCGAACTACGCGACCGCATCCGTGCCGATCAGCAGGCTGCCGGCGTGCACGTCATGGGCTATTGTCATGCGCTCGGATTTCTCGACCGCAAGCCGCCGCAATACACGGTGGTGCAAGGGCAACAGCGCGCCGCCTGATCAACGTAGGTCACAATTGGTCGATCACGCGTGAACGGCCGGCGCCGCCGCAGTCAATACACCGAGAAATACCTCGCCATAGCGTGCCAGCTTCGCCGCACCCACGCCGCTGATCGCGCCGATCCCGTCCAGTGTTTGCGGACGTTCGCGCAACATCTGCAATAGCGTCGCATCGTGGAAAATCACGTACGCAGGCACGCCTTGCTCGCGCGCCAGATCCGCCCGCGTCGCACGCAGTGATTCCCACAACGCCGTTTCGTGCGGCGCAATTTGCAGGCTTTGCCGCGTGCGTTCGCCGCGTTGCGATTTTCGCGCCGTGCGGCGTTCACTGCGATCTGCCGGACGCCGCAGCGTCACCGGCACATCGCCTCGCAGCACACCGCGACTGGCCTCGGTCAGGCGCAAAACGCCGTAGCCGTCGGCATCCGTGGCCAGCAGATTCATCGCCACGAGTTGGCGAAACACGCTGCGCCATTGGCGCGCATCGAGCTCGGCGCCGACGCCGAACGTGCTCAGCACATCGTGACCCAGCGCATGCACGCGCTCGTCGTCCTCGCCGCGGAGGATGTTGACCAGATGACCGACGCCATAGCGCTGACCGCTGCGGAACACGCACGACAGCGCCTTCTGCGCGAGCACGCTGCCATCGAAGGATAAAGGTGGATTTGTACAATTGTCACAATTGCCGCAGGGCGCGGCGAAAGTTTCGCCAAAATACGCCAGCAGGCGCTGACGCCGGCAGCCGATGGTCTCGGCATACGCCAGCAGCGCGTCAAGTTTGGCACGTTCCACACGCTTGCGTTCCTCACTGGATTCCGACTGCGCGATGAACCGGTGCAGTGCAACCACATCGCCAAGGCCGTAGCACAGCCACGCCTCCGCCGGCAGGCCATCGCGGCCGGCGCGGCCGGTTTCCTGATAGTAGCCTTCGAGGCTTTTCGGCAAATCCAGATGCGCGACGAAACGCACGTCAGGCTTGTCGATGCCCATGCCGAAGGCGATGGTCGCGGTCATGACGATACCGTCTTCGCGCAGGAATCGCTGTTGATTGAGCGTGCGCGCGGCCGCATCCATGCCGGCGTGATACGGCAGGGCGTTGATGCCCTGCACCACCAGCCACGCGGCCGTTTCCTCTACTTTCTTGCGCGACAGGCAATAGACAATGCCGGATTCACCGGCGTGCCCGCTCAGGAAATCCGCGAGCTGGCTGCGCGAATTATCTTTTTCCACAACGCGATAAAGTATATTCGGCCGATCGAAGCTGGATATGAACTGGCGCGCGTCGCCTAGATTCAGGCGTTCGACGATCTCGCGGCGGGTCGGCGCATCGGCGGTAGCGGTCAGCGCGATGCGTGGAATGCCGGGGAAACGTTCGTGCAGAATCGTGAGCGCGCGATATTCGGGCCGAAAATCGTGGCCCCACTGCGACACACAATGCGCCTCATCGATAGCAAACAGCGACACTTGCGCACGCGCAAGCTGGTCGAGGCAACGTTCCGTCAGCAACCGCTCGGGCGCGACGTAAAGCAATTTCAGTTCGCTCGCATCGAGCCGCCGCTCGACCTCGCGCTGGGTTGCCGCATCCTGGCTGGAATTGAGAAATTCCGCCTCGACGCCGAGCTGGCGCAATGCCGCGACCTGATCCTGCATCAGCGCGATCAGCGGCGAAACCACGATGGCCGTGCCCGTGCGCAGCAACGCCGGAATCTGGTAGCACAGCGACTTGCCCGCCCCTGTCGGCATCAAGACCAGCGCGTCGCCGCCACCCGTTATCCGCCCGATGATCGCTTCCTGTTCACCGCGAAATGCGGCATAGCCGAAGACGCGGCGCAGTACATCCAGAGCGGCTGAAGTCATCCACGCATGCTAGCAAAATATCCTGCCGCTTCCGCCGCGCCCCGCTTTTGGCTAAGGTAGCGGCTGGATTTCCGCGAGTCTGCCGCCATGAGCCGTTTACTGCGTCGTTTGATCCCGCTGATCGCGTTATCGGCACTGGCCGGCTGCGGCCCACCGACCCATCCAATCAACCCGCCCAATGCCAGCATCCAGCAACTGGATGTATTGCCGGACGGGCGCTGGAAGCTGCAAATCCGGCTGGAGAATTTCAGCGACAAGACCGTGCACTACGCCACGTTCAAGGCGGCGCTGCGTGTCGGCGGTGTCGCCGCCGCCGATATCACGCTGAATCCGGATATGGATATTCCCGGTGAAAATGCCGATGTTGTCGAGACCACGTTGGCACCGAGCGCGGACGCGCTCAAGGCGTTTGCCATCGACATCAAGCAGCCGGGCGGCGCAGCATACGAACTCAAGGGCACGATCAATATTCCAGCCGCGAGCAAGGACTTCAAGTTCGAACACAAGAGCCGGCTCTCACCGGTGCCAGGCATCGCCAACGAATACCGTTGAGCTGCGCCGCACTTTCCACCATTGGAACCGTCATGAGCAATTCGCTATGAGCAAATACACAACGCCGCTTACCGATATGCGCTTCGTGCTGTTCGATCTGCTCAAGGTGGATGCGCACTACGCGCGCCTGCCCGGCGGCGAGGCGGCGACGCGCGACGTGCTCGACGCAATTCTCGACGAAGCGGCGAAGTTCGCGGAGCAAATGCTGGTGCCGATCAACGCCGTCGGCGATGAGGAAGGTTGTCAGTTCGACAAGGCAACCGCCAGCGTAACCACACCGAAAGGATTCAAGTCTGCCTACGCGTCTTTCGCCGGCGGAGGTTGGGGCGGACTGACGTCTGAGGAAAAATACGGCGGTCAGCATCTACCGGAATCGGTCGGTACACCGCTTGAAGAAATGTTCGTTTCCGCCAACTTGGCGTGGAGCATGTATCCGTTGCTTTCAAAGGGCGCCACGGCCGCGCTGGTCCATCATGGCGAAGAGTGGCAGCGCGAAGTATTCCTGAAACCGATTGTCGCTTGCCAATGGTCCGGCACCATGTGCCTGACCGAGCCGCATTGCGGCAGCGACCTGGGCCTGCTGAAAACCCGCGCCGAACCGAATCCGGATGCCAGCCAGCGCTACGGCAGCCACCGGATCAGCGGCACCAAGATTTTCATCTCTGCCGGCGAACACGATCTGACCGAAAACATCGTGCACTTGGTGCTGGCGCGTCTTCCGGATGCGCCGGCCGGAGTCAAGGGCATCTCGCTGTTCATCGTGCCAAAGTATAAAACCGGCAAAGATGGAATAATGGGCGAGCGCAACTCGGTGAGCTGCGGCGCGATCGAGCACAAGATGGGCATCCGCGGCTCGTCCACCTGCGTGATGAATTTCGATGCCGCCGAAGGCTGGCTGATCGGTCAGCCGCACCGCGGCCTCAACGCCATGTTCACTATGATGAATACCGCGCGTCTTGGCGTCGGCGTGCAGGGACTGGGTTTGACCGAAACCGCATACCAGATGTCGCGCGTTTACGCGCGCGAACGTTTGCAGATGCGTTCGTTGTCCGGAGCGAAATTTCCCGACAAGCCTGCCGATCCGCTGATCGTTCACCCCGATATCCGGCGCATGTTGCTGACGCAGAAGGCCTTCGCCGAAGGCGGCCGCGCGCTCGCCTACTACGCCGCCACCCTGGTCGATCTGGTCGAGCGCTCGCCAGATGCGGACGAACGCAAGCGCGCCGACGAATTGCTGTCGTTCATCATTCCCATCGTCAAGGGCCTGCTGACTGAAGCGGCGATCGAATGTACCTACAACGCAGTGCAGATTTTCGGCGGTCACGGCTACATCCACGAAACCGGCGTCGAACAGCTCGCCCGCGATGCACGCATCACCACGATCTACGAAGGCACCACCCAGATCCAGGCATTGGACCTGCTCGGTCGCAAGGTCATGCAAACCCAGGGCGTGGGCCTGAAACATTTCCTCGAGGAGATCAGCGCGTTCTGCCAGTCGCAGATGCAGAACGCAGCGCTATCGGAATTCATCGCGCCACTGGCTGGCGCGGCAAAGCAGTGGGCGGATCTGACCCAGGAAATCGGCAAGCGCGTGATGGCCAACCCAGACGAGGTCGGTGTCGCCGCCGTGGATTATCTGTTCTATTCCGGCTATGTCACCCTCGCCTACTTCTGGGCGCGCAGCGTGGCCGCGGCGGACAACTCCACGCAATCAGCGGACTTCAAGCAGGCCAAGCGCCTGACCGCGCGTTTCTATTTCTCGCGCATACTGCCACGCACGCAAACCCATGCCGCCGCGCTGCATGCCGGCGCCGACAGCCTGATGGCCATGCCGGACGCCTTGTTCGGCTAATCTGGTTTTTGTACATTTGTACACTACGCAGCATTTATATCAACCCCATGAGTGAACCGGAATCCGCGCCGCACATCCGTCTGGCCCACGCCGATGACGACGAGTTCATCCTGCGCCTGGCCGATCGCTTCGTCGCCTTCGAGCTGCCGGCATGGCGCCGGCGCAGCGAAACGCTCAACGGCATTCGTGACGATATCGCCCGTCATCTGCGCGACCTGCCGCCCGGCTCGCATCTGTATGTCGCCGAGGACGAGGATGGCGAACGCCTGGGATTTCTGCACCTGCAAACGCAGAAGGACTTTTTCACCGGAGTGCTGAACTGTCACATCTCGGATCTGGTCATCGCACCGGAGCACGACGGCAAAGGCATCGGCAGCGCACTGTTGCGTTACGCCGAGCGCTGGGCCAGAGATCATCGCTGCCGCCACGTCACATTGGCCGTATTTCCCGGCAATCAGCGCGCGCGCAAGCTGTACGCACATCACGGCTACGGCGACGAGACCATCCGTATGGTCAAGCCGGTAAGGTAAGCACGCCGATCCCGGCGGCTACAGCTGCCGTTCCATAAGTCGCACAGGGCTTTCGCGACATTCCGCGCAGCTGCATGGCAACTGCGACACAACACCGTAACCTCCACGGTGTCAGGCGTCTATTGCTAGGCGTAACCAGTACGGTTACAATGCCGCATGATTCGCTCATTCGTACACAAGGGGCTGGAACGGTTCTTCCGCACTGGAAGCACGAGCGGCATTCAGGCCAAGCATGCAACCCGGCTGCGCTTGATCCTCGCGCAACTCGACCAAGCGACAATTGTGCAGGACATGGGCTTTGCCGGCTCGCGCCTGCACGAACTCAAGGGCAACCGCAAAGGCGTGTGGTCAGTGACCGTGCAAGCGAATTGGCGAATCACTTTTCGGTTTGAGAATGGCGACGCGGAGATCGTGAACTATGAAGACTATCACTAGGCAGACCGGCAATCGCCAGCACAACCCGCCGCATCCGGGCGAAGTGATTTCCGGCTTGTGGCTCGAACCGCTCGGCCTTTCCGTCACCGATGCGGCCGCTGCACTGGGCGTGTCGCGCAAGACGCTGTCCAAAATCGTGAACGGCGGCGGCGCGGTGACGCCGGAAATGGCCGTGCGTCTAGAACTGGCCTTCGGGACAAGTGCGCAGTCGTGGCTTGGGCACCAAGCCGCCTACGATCTGTGGCACGTCGATCAGCGACGCAAGACACTCACGCGCGAAGTGCGCCCGGTGGATATGGCTGGCGCCGCCTGACGCTCACTCCGGGTTCGGTCATGCCTTCCGCTTGATCGGCACCACGTTCGCATCCCTGCGCAAGCCGTCCAGATAGTCGGCCCGCGCCTGGATCATCTTCCGCCGTTCGGCCAGGTGTGCCGTGCGGTCGTAAGCGCGTCCGTTCGGATCGCGTACCGCGTGCGCCAGTTGGTGTTCAATGTAATCGGGACGAAAGCCGAGAACCCCGTCCAGAATCGTGCGTGCCATTGCGCGGAAGCCGTGCGCGGTGAACTGCTCGCTTCCGAAGCCGAGAATTTTGAGGGCCGCATTGACTGCGCCGTCGCTCATCGGACGGCGAAGGTCGCGCGCGCCGGGAAACACAAATTCGGCGACGTTGCCCGTGCCGGTCAGCGGATACAGCGCACGCAGAATTTCGACCGCCTGCGACGACAGCGGCACAATGTGTGGCGTGGTTGTCTTGCTGGTCGTGTAGCGCCATTCCGGCTTGTCGCCGTCAAGCTCAACATCGGCCCAGCGCATCGAGCGCAGTTCGCCGGGCCGCACGAATACCAACGGCGCCAGCTTGAGCGCGGCGGCAACGATGGGCGAGCCTTGATAGGCA
>JANWJJ010000075.1 GCA_025451955.1 Rudaea sp.
AGCGGCGCATGACTTCGTCGGTCAACTGCTTGCCGCCGAATACCTGTTCGCGCGAGTAGATCGTGCGCTGGTTCTTGAGCACGATCAGCGTGGTCATCGTGGCGCCAACATCAACCACGGCCACGACAGCATCCTTGGGCACGGCAAGCTGATCGGCCACCAGCTTGAACGCGTTCTCCATTGCGAACGCTTCGACTTCGACCACCTTCGCGGTCAACCCGCCGAGATCCAGCGCGGCAACGCGCAGATCCACATTCTCGGTGCGCGAGGCCGCGAGCAGGACATTGAGCATCTCGGGATTATCTTTGACCGGCCCCACGACCTCGAAGTCGAGACTGACTTCTTCGATCGGATACGGAATGTACTGATTGGCCTCGACCTGGATCTGGCCTTCGAGATCCTCTTCGGACAGATCGGCCGGCATCGGAATGAGTTTGGTGATGACCGCCGAACCCGCGACGGCGGCTGAAGCGAATTTGGTTTTCGCACCGGATCGATTCAATGCGCGGCGGATCGCCTCACCGACGGCCTCGACCTCGACGATATTTTTTTCGACCACGGCATTGGGCGGCAACGGCTCGACCGCGTAGTGCTCTACGCGATACTTTCCGCCCGACAGGCTCAACTGCAACAGTTTGACTGCTGTCGAGCTGATGTCCACCCCGATCAGCGGCGGCGCTTTTACACTGAGTAGGCCCACACTTTTTCCCCTTCCCACGCGCCCTTACGAGCGATATATGCGCATCCACATTAAATACGAACTTTAACGGATTATCAACAGTCACTTTACTTTGGATGCAAAATCTTGCTGTGACAACGACTTACCCCGGCTTTTCCACCGTCGTCGGACGTTTTACTACCGACAAAGGTCCCCAGGAACTATACTTCAGGGTGCGATCTATACCGCGAACTTCACCCCTTCGATATTGACTGCGGTCACACTCCCGGCAATTCATGAGAATATTTCTACGTTTGCTCCGTTACGCATTGATTTTGGGTGTATCTGGAGTCGTACTCGGTTGTCTTGCCATCGGCATCGCCTACTGGCTGATCGAGCCGCGCTTGCCCTCTGTGGATTCGCTGCGTGATGTGCGTCTGCAGGTGCCACTGCGCGTATACAGCGCCGACAACAAGCTGGTGGCGACCTTCGGAGAGACCCGCCGCATCCCGGTCAAGATCGATCAGGTTCCGCAGCAACTGAAGAATGCGTTCCTCGCCGCCGAGGATGCGAATTTCTACAACCATCCCGGCATCGATTTCACCGGCATCCTGCGCGCCGCGGGCCTGATGATCGCCAAGCGCACCTTGCACGTGCCGGGCGGCAGCACGATCACGCAGCAGGTAGCGCGCGGATTCTTCTTGAGTCCGGAAGTCAGTCTCACGCGCAAGGCAACGGAAATTTTTCTTTCGTTCCGGATCGAGCACGAACTGACCAAGGATGAAATCTTCGAGTTGTATCTCAACAAGATTTTCTTTGGCAATCGCGCCTATGGCGTTGCCGCCGCGGCCGCGTTCTATTACGGCAAAACCCTGGATCAGCTCACGCTCGACGAATGCGCGATGCTGGCCTCGCTGCCGAAATTTCCGTCGAGCAGCAATCCGCTGAGCAATCGTGCGCGCGCCACCGAGCGCCGCAATTACGTGCTGCAGCGCATGCTCGACAACCGCTTCATCACCGCCGATCAATTCAAGCAAGCCAGCGCCGAGGCCGATCGCTCGTATGCGCACGAACCGCCCATCGAGGTCGAAGCGCCGTATATCGCCGAAATGGTACGCCAGCAAGCGCTCGACAAGCTTGGCAACGACGCGCTGACCGACGGCTACAGCATTCACACCACGCTGGATTCGCGTGACCAGGATGCGGCCAACCAGGCGCTTCGCGACGATCTGATGGCCTACGACGAACGTCACGGCTATCGCGGCCCGGAAGCACACCTCGAGCTCGGCGCGCATCCGTCACCGGCAGATCTGGACAAGGATCTGGACAAATATCATCCGGTGGTCGGCCTGATTCCCGGCATCGTTACCGACAGCGCGGAAAAATCCGCGACCGTGTATCTGGACGACGGCCAGAGCGTGCCGCTGGATCTGGGTGCGGTGCATTGGGCCAATCGCTACAAGGACGAAAGCCATCGCGGCGCACCGCCCAAGCGCGTCGATGACGTGCTCAAGCCCGGCGACATCGTGCGTCTGGCGCGCGATCCGAAAGGCAACTGGAAACTGTCGCAACTTCCCGCGGTGCAAGGCGCCCTGGTCGCGCTCGACCCGGAAGATGGCGCGATCAAGGCCGAAGTCGGCGGTTTCAGTTATGCGCGCAGCAAGTTCAATCGCGTGGTACAAGCCGCGCGTCAGCCGGGATCGAGTTTCAAGCCGTTTTTCTACGCGGCTGCATTCGAACACGGCTTCACGCCGGCATCCATCATCAACGATGCGCCGATTGTGTTCGCCGATCCGTCCAAGCCGAACGGACTGTGGACGCCGAAGAACGACGACGACAAGTTCGATGGCCCGATGCGCCTGCGCGAAGCGATGGTACTGTCGAAAAACCTGGTTTCGGTGCGCCTGCTTGATGCCATCGGCGTGCGCTACGCGCGCGAATACGCGACCCGCTTCGGCTTCAGTCTGGAGCAACTGCCCGACAACCTATCGCTGGCCCTCGGCACGGCATCGGTTTCGCCGTTGACGATGGCGCGCGCCTATGCGGTATTCGCCAACGGCGGATTTCTGGTCGATCCGTATTTCATCCAGAGCATCGACGATCGCGACGGCAAGCAAATATACAAAGCGCAACCGGCGCTCGCCTGCCGGAATTGTCCGCAGCGCCTGCTGGAAGACGCGCATGCGCAAACCGCCAGCACCGATGTAAATCCCAGATCCGCCGCCATCAAGACGTCGCTGTCGCCGATCGCCAGCGCGCAGGCCGTCACGCCTGCAGCGCAGCCGCCTGCCGATCCGAACGCGGCGAAGCTGGCACCGCGCGTTGTCGATGCGCGCATCGCCTATCTGATCAGCTCGCTGCTGCACGATGTCATCCGCCGCGGCACCGGCCACGATGCGATGGTGCTCAAGCGTAACGATCTGGCCGGCAAGACCGGCTCAACCAACGATCATCGCGATGCCTGGTTCAGCGGCTACAACGACGATCTGGTCGCCAGCGTCTGGGTCGGCTTCGACGATTTCAGTTCGCTCGGCCGCAGCAACGGCGTTGGCGAATTTGGCGCCCAGGCCGCGCTGCCGATGTGGATCAGTTTCATGCGCAGCGCGCTGAGCGGCGTAGCGGAAAAACCGTTCGAGATGCCGGCCGGCATCACCACCGCGCGCATCGATCCGCAAACCGGCCAGCTCGCACCGGCCAACGATCCGCACAGCATGCTCGAAGTGTTCAAGGTCGAGGATGTGGCGCGGCTTGCCGCAGGACCCAACAATCCGTCCGAGCAGGAAAAAAAGGTGCAGCAGGACGCCTACGGGATATTTTGATGCATTCGCGCAGGGGCGGTTCGGAATCTGCCGGGCGCGATCGCGAACTGCGCCGCCGCATCGCGTTCGAAGCCGCACGGCTGATGAGCGAACACGGCATCCGCGATTTTCAACTGGCCAAGCGCAAGGCGGCCGAACGCTTCAGCGTCGCCGACGACGATTGCGCCTGGCCGAAGAATCGCGAGATCGAGGAAGCGCTGCGTGAACACCAGCGCCTGTTTCAGACCGACGAACAGCCGGCGCACTTGCGGAAATTGCGCGAAGCCGCGCGCGAAGCCATGCGCTTGCTGGCGCGATTCGAACCCCGTTTGGTCGGTGCCGTGCTCGACGGAAACGCCGATCGGCATTCGGCGGTCTGTCTGCATTTGTTCGCCGACGCGCCGGAAGAGATTCTCGGGTTTCTTCACGAGCGCGGCATTCCGTTTGAACAACGCAATCGCCGGCTGCGCACGAAGCCTGGCACGGATCAGGAATTTCCGGTGCTGTTGTTTACCGCCGGCGACGTTGCCATCGACCTGACGCTGCTGCCGCTTGATGCGATCCGCCAGGCGCCGCGGGATCGCGTCGATGCACGACCGTTGCGGCGTGCATCGCTGGCGATGCTGGAGAACCTACTTGTCGAGAGTGCGGTCAGGACGACCGCTTTTTGATCTTCGCATTCACGGAGGAATGCAAAACATTAGCGCTTGACCAGCGCCACGTAGTCGCGCTTGACCGGTCCGGTATACACCTGCCGCGGACGGCCGATTTTGGTGTTCGGGTCTGCGTGCTGCTCAAGCCAGTGCGCCACCCAACCGGCCGTGCGCGCGATCGCAAACATGACCGTGAACATTTCGGTGGGAATCTTCAACGCCTTGTAGATGATGCCCGAATAGAAATCGACGTTCGGGTAAAGCTTGCGTTCGATGAAATACGGATCCTGCAACGCCACCTGTTCCAGCGCCAGCGCCACGTCGAGCAGCGGATCGTTGACCCCGAGTTCGGCCAGCACCGCGTGGCAGGTCTCGCGGATGATGGTCGCGCGCGGATCGAAGTTCTTGTACACACGATGGCCGAAGCCCATCAGGCGAAAGCCTGAATTCTTGTCCTTGGCGCGTTCGACTGCCTTGCCGACGTTCTTCACGTCGCCGATTTCGGCCAGCATTTTCAGCACCGCTTCGTTGGCGCCGCCATGCGCCGGTCCCCACAATGCGGCAATACCGGCGGCCACGCACGCATACGGATTGGCACCGGTCGATCCGACCAGACGCACGGTCGACGTACTCGCATTCTGTTCGTGGTCGGCGTGCAGGATGAACAGCAGGTCGAGCGCACGCGCGGTCACAGGACTCAAGGCCAGCGGCTCGCTCGGCACCTCGAACATCATGTGCAGGAAACGGGTGACGTATTCCAGATTGTTGCGCGGATAACGGATCGGCCAGCCGATCGAATAGCGATAGGCGGCGGCGGCGATCGTCGGCATCTTGGCGATCAGGCGGATCGCGGCGAGCCGACGCTGTTCCGGATCGTTGATGTCGAGCGTGTCGTGGTAGAACGCGGACAGCGACGCAATCGAACCACACAACATCGCCATCGGATGCGCATCGTGATGGAACCCGTGCAGGAATCCCTTCAGGGATTCGTGCATCATCGTGTGGTGTGTGACTTCGTCCTCGAACGCGCCAAATTTTGCAGCGTCTGGCAGCTCGCCATTGATCAACAGATAGGCGACTTCGAGAAAACTCGATTGCTTGGCCAGCTGCTCGATCGGGTAGCCGCGGTACAAAAGTATACCGGCATCGCCGTCGATGAAGGTAATCGCACTCTTGGTGCTGGCGGTGGAGACAAAACCCGGATCGTAGGTGAAGTAGCCCAAATCCTTGTGCAACTTGCCGATGTCGACCGTGGGTTCCCCCAAGGTTCCGGTTACCAGCGGCAAGGTGCTGGTCTTGTTGGATGCGGTATCGGTCAGCAGAACGGTCTTGTCGGACACGGCAGGCTCCTTGACGGAATTCCCGATCAGGCGATTCCGGAACAAAATCGGCGGCAGGTGCAAACCGGCCGGACGAGACGGACGCGGCAGATCACGGCCCGCGACGGCGGCGGATTATCGCACAGGCTGCCGTTGCGGAAACATCGCTACGATGCACGGACAGTGCAGTACGCCGGTTGTCGCAGACGACCGGCATCGGTCCGGGATTATTTCGCGGCGTAGCGGCGGCGGAACTTGTCGACGCGACCGCCAGCATCGATGATCTTGTGCTTGCCGGTGTAGAACGGGTGGGACTGGCTGGAAATTTCCACCTTGACCACGGGATATTCCTTGCCATCTTCCCATTTGATCTTGTCCTTGGCCGTCATCGTCGACCGGGTCAGGAACGCGAAATTGGTGGAGACGTCCTGGAATACCACGTCGTTGTACTGGGGATGGATATCGGCTTTCATGGAACCTGCTCCGAAAAACGTCGGGAAAAGACGCTTATGGTATCGTTTCTGCGGCATATCACGCAAGTCGCGAACTCCTTTCCCGATGCCGGGTCGGTGTTGCGTCTCCATCATCACGTCACGACCGAATCCTGCATGCGCCTGTTTCTGCTTTGTCTTGCCCTCATCGTCCCGGTTGCCGCGTCGATCGCGCAGCCCCTCGCACTGACGCCGGCGCAACGCCTTTGGGTCAGCCAACACCGTCAGATCCGCGTCGTTGCCGATGCCGATTTCGCACCTATCGACAGCGTCGACGGCAATGGCCGTGAGCGCGGCTTGGCGGCGGATTACCTCAAATTGATCGCCGCCAGAACCGGTCTGGGATTCCGCCTTGTACATGTGCCAAACCGGCATGCCGCGATGTCGGCGCTGCGCGAGCATCGCGCCGACGTGTTCGCGAGCGCCTTCGTGTCGCCCCAGCCCGGCATCGCCTTCAGCGCCCCATATTTGCGTCTTGCGGCGGCCATCTACGTGCGCCACGGCACCCCGGCGCTGGACAAACTCGATGCACTCGATCGGCGCAAGATTGCAGTGGTCGCCGATCAGGTCTGGCCGGAATTGCTTGCAACCAATGGCAGCAAGGCCCAGATCACGGCGCTTGCCGACGTCGCCGGCGCGCTCCACGTCGTGCAAACCGGCAAGGCCGATGCTTTCGTCGGCGATGCGATCACCGCCTCCGCCGCATTGGACCGTCTGCAACTGAAAAACGAAATCGATCTATCCGGCCAGCTCGGCATCGAGGCGCCACTGGCATTCGGACTGCGCGCGGACTGGCCGCCCCTGCACGAGATCATCGACGCGGCGCTCAAAACCATCAGCGTCGACGATGAAAAAGAATTGCGCGAACGCTGGTTGAAACCCAAAACAGACGCCAGTGCCGACGCCACGGCGGAATCCTTGCCAGCCACTCACGCGGTCGCGATTGCCGCCGCGCTCAAGGCATTGCCCGAACAGCGCAACCTCGGCAGCGACGCGCGCAAACAAGCCGAAGAGCTTCTGCATCAGGCGCAGGCCGATGAAACCCGCGCCGATGAGCTTGCTCAACAATGGCTAAGCCTGCGCCAAGCGTCCGACGCTGCCACGGTCGAGGCACAAAAGCTCGACGACAGCCTGGCGCAAGCCAACACCGGCGCCCTGCTCGCGTGGCGTGCCGCCCTGCCGGAACGCGCCACCGTGGAGCAACTGGAAAGCCTGCTCGCGCGCGAGCGCGACGCGCAAACCGCCGCGCGCACTGCGGTGACGACTCTGGACGCGGAACTCCGCCGCCAGACTGCGCGTCCGGCGCAATTACGCGACGAACTGGTAACCGCACATGCGGTGCTCGACACAGCAAACGCCACCGCAACAGACACGGCCGGCCCGGCGGCGCTGGTCGCCGCGCAATCCTTGCGCACGCAAGCGACGCAACGCCTGGCCACGATCCAGATCGCCCTGCTGAATCTGGAAAACCGCAGCTACGAACCGCGTCTGCGTCTGCTTTCGGCGCAATTGCGCGAACGCCAGCGCGCGGTCAACGACCTCGGTCAGCACGTCGCCGCACTGGAAGGTCTGGTGTTGAGCCGCACCGGCACGGATGTCACCGAGTTGTGCGCACGCATCGGCCGCGAACGCGCGGATGTCGGCACACGCTCGCGCCTGCTCGGCGAAACTGCCGACGCCAACGTCACCCTGTGCGATCAACTCAGCAAAACCATTGCCCGTCTCGGTGAATTGCGCACGCACAAACAGGAACTCGACAGCGCGCAACAGGACGCCGAACAGGCGCTGACCAACACTCAGGAACGCGTCCGCATCGGTGGCGTTACCGAGGCGGTCGGCCTGATCCTGCTGGCCGAACAGCGCAAACTCAAGCCGCTGCCGCAACTCAAGCGCCGGCTTGCCAATGTGCAGACCGAACTGGCGAAAACGCGCATGGATCTGATCGATCAGCGCGAGCAGCAGGCCGCACTCGCGGATATCGGTGATGTCGTCGACCAGACCTTGACGCGCGTGGGCGGCGCGCCAGCTGACGTCGTCGAAAAATTGCGCGCGGGTCTGTACCGGCTCTACAACACCCGCGCTGAAATCGTGCCGCGTCTGATGGCGCAGCAAACGCGGC
Source organism: Rudaea sp. (assembly GCA_025451955.1). Lineage (GTDB taxonomy): Bacteria > Pseudomonadota > Gammaproteobacteria > Xanthomonadales > Rhodanobacteraceae > Rudaea. The sequence continues at coordinate 8,039 of JANWJJ010000075.1, forward strand.
TGGCCACGTCGCTGGCCGACACCGAGCAGCAACTGCAGAGCCTGATCACCGCGACCGGCAAACTCGGCTCACTGCTGGATTCGAGGCTGCTGTGGACACCCAGCCACACTCCGGTGAACACCGCCTGGGTTGCCCAACTGCCCCAGGACAGCTGGGATTTTTTCGCCTCGCCGCGCTGGTCGCGCACGCTGACCAATGCCGCCCGCAGTGCGATCGCCATTCCCATAATCAGCGGCGCGGCCATTCTCGGTCTGCTGGTCCTGCTCTGGCTGCGTGGGCGCACGCCGGCACAGCTTGAACTCATCACCGTGCCGATGCGACGCATTCGCAGCGATCGTTACCGCCTGACCGGCCAAGCCCTGATGTGGAGCGTCCTCAGAGCGCTGCCCTTGCCGGTCGCGCTGTGGTTGCTGGGCATGCTCTGGCAGCACGCGGGAGTCAACGGCAGCGGCTTCAGCGACGGCATTGGTCGGGCCCTCGCCGTACTCGCCCTGCCGGCTGGCGCGCTCGCTTTTCTGCGGGCCTTGACTGTAGAGAACGGACTTGCTCAATACCATTTCCGCTGGCCGCGGCCGCGGCGTGAGGCTTTGTATACTACGGCTCCCGTGCTCGCCGCCTTGATCCTGCCGACAGCTTTTCTGATCCTGCTGATGGCCCGTCCGGGCAGCGACGCGCCGCTGGGCACGCTCGGCCGGCTGCTGTTCGCACTGGCGTTGTCCGGCACCGGCTGGCTGTGCTGGCAACTGCTCGCTCCGGGTCGCGTCTGGACCCTGCGCAATGTCGTCCTGACCGAACCGCAACGGCTGCGGCAAATGCTGCGGATTGCTTTGGTCGCAATTTGCGCCGTCCTCGTTTTGCTGGATCTGCTCGGCTACTTCGTCACGGCGCAGGCCCTGAGCGCGCACCTGCTGGAATCGCTCGGCGCCTTGCTCGGCATCGCCGTGCTGTACGGTCTGGCAGTGCGCTGGCTGGTACTGAGCGAGCGCCGCCTCGCGCTCAAACGCATGCAGGAAAAACAGGCCAG
>JANWJJ010000076.1 GCA_025451955.1 Rudaea sp.
AGCCATATCGTTGTGGGAGCTTCGCAAACAAGCGCTTGATCGTTGCTTGTCTGGCGAGGAGTGGGCGCGAGTCATTTATCACATCTGCAAACATCGCGGATTTTATTTTCCGCGCAAAAGCGACGCGAACGCTTCGGAAGGTGGCAAGGTCAAAAAAGGCCTGGAACGAACCAAGGCGCGATGGCGTGCGGAAAACTATCGCAGCGTTGCCGAGATGATGCTCGCGGAATTTCCCGATAACCAGCGCAACAAGCGCGGCGATTATGGTCAGTCGCTTGCGCGCGAATTACTCGGAGAAGAACTGACCTGGCTATTTTCGCGTCAGCGGGGCGATAACCCTGCATATCTTAAGTGTAGCGCTCCGGGGTGAGAGTGGGAGCTACAACGAATCAAAGTAAAACGCCGTTTTGCGTGCTGGCAACGCCAGCACGCAAAACGGCGTTCGCAAATTTCCAAATGTATAACAATTTACTTCGGCCTTACGCCGCGTGCCGCGACGCCTTCTTGCGATCGTTCTCGGTCAGATGCTTCTTGCGCAGGCGCACGGCCTTGGGCGTGACTTCGACGAGTTCATCGTCTTCGATGAATTCCAGCGCCTGTTCCAGCGACATGCGGATCGCGGGCGTCAACTGCACATTCTCGTCCTTGCCGGCGGCGCGGATGTTGGTGAGCTGCTTGGCGCGCAGGGCGTTGACGGTGAGGTCGTTGTCCTTGGCGTGGATGCCGACGAGCTGGCCTTCGTAGATTTCCGCGCCTTCGTCGATCAGCAGACGGCCGCGTTCCTGCAAGGACACCAGCGAATATGCCGGCGCCATGCCGGTGCCGTTGGAAATCATCACGCCATTCTGGCGTTTGGCGATCGCTCCTTCGGAGCGCGCGGCGTAGTGGTCGAACACATGGAACAGCAGGCCGGTGCCGGCGGTGACGGTGCGGAATTCGGTCTGGAAACCAATCAGCCCGCGCGCGGGAATCAGGTATTCCAGACGCACGCGACCGCGGCCGTCGGGCTCCATGTTCTTGAGCTGGCCACGGCGCGTGCCGAGGCGCTCCATCACGCCGCCCTGGAATTGTTCTTCCATGTCGACGACGAGTTGTTCGTAGGGTTCCTGGGTTTCGCCGTCGATTTCCTTGAGGATCACTTCCGGTCGCGATACGGCCAGTTCGTAGCCTTCACGGCGCATCGTCTCGATCAAGACGGACAAGTGCAGCTCGCCGCGGCCGGACACCTTGAACTTGTCCGGGTCTTCGGTTTCTTCCACCTTCAATGCGACATTGTGTAAAACTTCGCGCATCAGGCGTTCGCGAATCTGGCGGCTGGTCATGAATTTGCCTTCACGGCCGCAGAATGGGGAATTGTTTACGCAGAACGTCATGCTGATCGTGGGTTCGTCCACGGTCATCGCCGGCAAACCTTCCGGCGCATCGACGGCGCAGACCGTGTCGGAAATGCTCAAGGATTCAATGCCGGAAATCGCGACGATGTCACCGGCTTCAGCTTCGGGAACTTCGCGGCGCTCCAGGCCCATGAAGCCGAGCACCTGCAGCACGCGGCCGTTGCGTTTCTTGCCGTTGCGATCGACCACGGCGACCGGCATGTTCGTGCGCACTTTGCCACGTTGGATGCGGCCGATGCCGATCAGGCCGACATAGCTGTTGTAGTCGAGCTGACTCAGGCGCATCTGGAATGGACCATCCGGATCGACTTGCGGCGCGTGCACGTGCTTCATGATCGCTTCGTACAGCGGCGTCATGTCGCCTTCGCGCGCATCGGGGTCGAGACTGGCGTAGCCGTGCAGGGCCGAGGCGTAGACGACAGGAAAATCCAATTGCTCATTCGTCGCGCCAAGACGATCGAACAGATCAAACGTCTGATCCAGCACCCAGCCCGGACGCGCGCCAGGGCGGTCGACCTTGTTGATCACGACGATGGGCTTGAAGCCCATCTGGAACGCTTTCTGGGTGACGAAGCGCGTCTGCGGCATCGGGCCGTCCATCGCATCGACCAGCAGCAAAACGGAATCGACCATCGACAGCACGCGCTCGACTTCACCACCGAAGTCCGCGTGACCCGGTGTATCGACGATATTGATGCGGTTGTCGCGCCAGGTAATCGCGGTGTTCTTGGCCAGGATGGTGATGCCACGTTCCTTTTCCTGGTCGTTGGAATCCATCACGCGCTCGGCCAGCACGGTGCGTTCGCTGAACGTGCCGGATTGCTTCAGCAGGCAATCGACGAGCGTGGTTTTGCCATGATCGACGTGGGCGACGATGGCGATATTGCGCAGTTTTTCGATGGACATGGCGATGGCCCGCCGGCGATCGGCGGAATGGCGGATAAGGGAAGCCGTCAAGTATACCGTATTTCATTTTTCCCTGCCGCGTCTTCGGCTATGATGCGCGCCTGCCCTATAAGGAAGCGCATCAATGAGCCAAGACCTGCAAGCCCATATCGTTACCGGCCGCGGCACCATCCATTTGCGTCTGTTTCCCGATCAGGCACCGCTTACGGTGGCGAACTTCGTCAATCTCGCCGTGCGCAAATACTACGATGGCTTGAGTTTCCATCGCGTGATTCCGGAGTTCATGATCCAGGGCGGCTGTCCGGAAGGCTCCGGCCGTGGCGGCCCCGGTTACAAATTTGAAGACGAAATCGTGCCGACCCTCAAGCATGACAAGGCCGGTGTGTTGTCGATGGCCAATGCCGGCCCAGGCACCAACGGTAGCCAATTCTTCATCACCCATGTACCGACGCCGTGGTTGGACGGTAAACATACGGTGTTCGGACAAATTCTCAGCGGTGAAGACCGGGCGATCGTCGATGCCGTGCGCGCCGGCGAGAAGATCGGCTCGATCACGATCAAAGGCGACTACGCGCCGCTGTTCGAGAAGATGCACGCACGCATCGAACGCTGGAACCAGACACTCGACGCACGCTGAGCGGTTGCGGCTGCACAAACAAAAAGGCCGCTTGATGCGGCCTTTTTGTTGAGCTTTATCGATGCGACGCGCGATCAGATCTGGATTCCACTGACGTGGATGATGATCAGCAGAATGATGGCGCCGATAATCGACATGATGAATCCGGCGGGATGAAACAGCGCCCCGTCGGCCGGCTTCTTGATCAGGCCGCCGATGAAACCGCCGATCAGCGAGCCGACGATACCAACAACGGTTGTCATGATGAAACCCAAATGGCCGACGTGCACGAAAAAGTGCGCGATCAGACCGACGAAGAAACCGACAATAACGGACCAGATCAGATGCATACTCACCTCCGGGTTGATTTGCAGACTGAGTCCACCCCAGCGAACTCCCGTAACGCGCGGCGAGCTTAGCAAATTCCGGCCACTGTGGAACAGGGCAAACGGCGACGCGGGTGTGACCGCGGCAAACCGGGTGCAAATCCCGCAGTTCGATGTGGTGACATGGTAGAATTATCTGCTGATTCAGCACGTCTTGAGGAACCCCGATGCTCCAACTTGCGCAACGCATGAGCCGCGCCAAACCCAGCGCGATCATGGTCATTGCCGACCGCGCCAGACAACTCAAGGCGGCCGGCCGCGACGTGGTCAATTTCTCCATCGGAGTGCCCAACTTCCTGCCGGGCGAACATGTTTATCAAGCCGCGCGCGAGGCGCTGAAAACCGATACCGGCGGTTATGGTTCGAATCGCGGCCGCGACGACTTGCTCGACGCCTTTCTCAAGCATCTGCATGAGGGCGGCTTCCAAGGTTACAAGCGCAACAATTGTGCGGTGGCGATCGGCGCCAAGCACATGCTGTACAACCTCGCCGAAGCCCTGCTCGATCCCGGCGACGAGATCGTTTTCGCCACGCCGTATTGGACCAGCTACGTCGATATCGCCGAGATTCTTGGCGCGAAGATCACCTTGCTGCCGTGTCCGCCCGAGCAGAACTACAAGCTGACGCCGGTGCAGTTGGACAAGGCGCTTGCCAGCAAGCCCAAGGTCTTCCTGTTCAACAATCCGTCCAATCCAACGGGCATGGTGTATACCAAGGATGAAATCGCCGCGCTGGCCGCGGTGTTGGTCAAGCATCCGGATACCTGGATTATCACCGACGACATCTACAACCGCATGGTGTTCGATGGCGTCGGCTATCACAACTTCGTGCAGGCGAAACCCGAATTGCGCGAACGCACGGTGATTGTCGACTCGATTTCCAAGACCTACGGTATGCCCGGCTGGCGCGTCGGCTTCATGGTCGGCCCGGCAAAGATTGCGCAGGCGGTGGTCACGCTCAATTCCAACCACATCACCAGTTTGCCCGAAGTGGTGACGGCCGCGGCTGTCGCGGCGATGACCGGGCCGCAGGATGTTACCGTGGCCAAATGTGCGGACTTTGCCGCACGCCGCGATGAAGTGCTCGGCGCGTTGCTGGCCATTCCGGGCGTGAAATGCCCGCGTCCGCAAGGCGCGTTCTATGCGTTTCCGGATATTTCCATTGCCTTCGGCAAGTCGCACAACGGCAAGAAGATCGAAAACGACACCGATTGCTGTGCCGCGCTGCTCGACGCCAAAGGCGTGGCCTGTGTGCCGGGTTCGGCGTTCGGCGAGCCGCGCAGCTTGCGCATTTCCTATACGTGTCCGCGCGCGCAACTGACTTCCGGTCTCGCGCGCATGCAGGAATTTTTTGCCGAGTTGAAATGATAGGAGTCTTCGCATGAAATCCCCCGTTCGCGTTGTCGTTACCGGCGCCGCCGGCCAGATCGGTTACGCCTTGCTGTTCCGCATCGCCGCCGGCGACATGCTCGGGCCGGATCAGCCGGTGATCCTGCATCTGCTCGAAATCACGCCCGCGTTGCCGGCGCTCAATGGCGTGGCGATGGAATTGAACGATTGTGCGTTCCCGTTGCTGGCCGGCATTGTTTGTACCGATGATGCGAACGTCGCCTGCAAGGATGCCGACTACGCCCTGCTGGTCGGCGCGCGCCCGCGCGGCCCCGGCATGGAGCGCAAGGATTTGCTCGAAGCCAACGGCGCGATCTTCGCTCCGCAAGGCAAGGCGCTCAACGCGCACGCCAAGCGCGGCGTCAAGGTGCTGGTCGTCGGCAATCCGGCGAACACGAATGCGCTGATCGCGCAGCAAAATGCGCCGGATCTGGATCCGAACTGCTTCACCGCGATGGTGCGGCTGGATCACAACCGGGCCAAGTCGCAGCTCGCGGAAAAAACTGGCGCGCACAATACCGATGTGCAGAAGATGATTATCTGGGGCAATCATTCGTCCACCCAGTATCCGGATATCCATCACGCCACAGTCAAGGGCAAGGCGGCCATGTCGCTGGTCGATCAAACTTGGTACGAGAAGGATTTCATCCCCACCGTGCAGCAGCGCGGCGCCGCGATCATCAAGGCGCGCGGCGCATCGTCCGCAGCATCGGCGGCATCAGCAGCGATCGATCACATGCGCACCTGGGCACTCGGCACGTCGGACGGCGATTGGACGTCGATGGGCATTCCGTCGGATGGCAGCTACGGCGTCAAGCCGGGCGTCATCTACGGTTATCCCGTCGAGTGTAAAAATGGAAAGTTCGGCATCGTGCAGGGGCTTGAAATCAACGCCTTCTCACGCGCGCGCATGGACGCGACCGAAAAGGAATTGCGCGAAGAGCGCGCGGGCGTCGAGCATCTGTTCGCCAAACGCTGACGCGGATCGCCTCGCCAGAGATGGCGAGCCCGCACGCACGCATCGGCGTATTTGACGGAACCCGAAAGCCGTTCGTGCCGAGGTATCGAGGCACGAACGACGACACAAAACCGTTCGCCCTTCGATACCGAAGGCGAACGGTTTTGCTTTCCTGCAGTTGGGCTCTGGCCCGTGTTATTTGAGCCGATCTACGAGCTTGTCCAGAAATCCCGACCAGCCGCCGTGATGATCCTTGGCCAATTCTTCGCTCGGCAGGCCATCATGGGACAGGCGCAATTCGGTTTTGCCGTTGCGTGCGGTCAATTCGATTTTCACCACGGATTCCTTGCCGCGTGAGCCTTCGCTGACCCAGGTGAATTCCAGTAGCCGTGGACTCTCCACGTGCAGATAACGGCCGTAATGCGGATAGATCCGCTCTTGCCACGGCATCTCGATATAGAACAGGCCGCCTTCGTGCGGATCGATAGAAATGTCCTTGCCATCGGCCAGCCAGGCCTTAACGCTGGCCGGGTCGGTCCAGGCGCGGAATACCTTTTCCGGCGCCGCATCGTAAGTGCGGGGAATGGCATCGATGCTGAATTCACCCATCGCTTTTTGGTTGCGTTTGTTCATTGATCGACTCCTTTTTCGGGTGGGGATGAGAGAAATTTTCCGAGCGCGTCGAGACGCTGGTTCCAGAAGCGTTCGTAGCGCGATGCCCATTGCTGTACCGCGCGCAGTGGCGCCGGACGCAAGCGCAAAAAATGCTCGCGACCGACACGCCGGCGCTGCACCAGGCCCGCGCGTTCGAGCAGCTTCAGATGCTTGGACACCGCGTTGAGCGACATCGCGAACGGTTGCGCCAAATCGGTCACGCGCGCCTCACCGCGAGTCAGGCGCGCAACGATGCGACGGCGCGTGGGATCGGCGAGGGCGGTGAAGGCGAGATCGAGTGTGGTCATGGCGCATATATTCAACTTATAGGTTGAATATATGCATTTGCATTTTCCGTGTCAAGTGCGGGTGGGAAAAATGTCGCGGGCTGCGGACATTTCAGCGCCAGCGGCCGCCGATCCAGACATTACCGTAGGCCCCGCTCCAGTGACCCGGCACCCACACAGCGGCGCGGTACGGACGTGCGGGGTAATACACGCAGCCGGTGGCGAACAGCGGGGCCAGCGCAACGGCAGCAAGGAACAGCATCTTGGCATAGCGTTTCATTGTCGTTCTCCGGTGGTGTCGTGAAGCGTTTGCTGCGGTAGAACGAAACGGCCTTAAGGCGGTTGACGAAGTGTCACGGCGCGTGCAGGCGCGGTTCAGGAATTTGTTATGCTGCGTCTGTCCGGACATCCGATCGCACCCGCTTATGCAAGACTTCCTAATGCGTCTCAGGGAACGCAAGCTCGTGCAGTGGGCGCTGGCCTACATCGCGGCCGCGTTCGCGTTGATCCAGGTTCTGGATGTGGTGGCGTCGCGTTTCGATTGGCCGGCGCAACTTGAACGGATCATCATCCTTGCGTTGGCGGTCGGCTTCGTGGTCGCACTGGTCATCGCGTGGTACCACGGCGAGAAGGGGCGGCAGCGCGTGAGTGGCGCGGAATTGCTGCTGATCGCGCTGGTGCTGGCGATCGGCGGCGCACTGGTGTGGCAGTTCGGGCGCGTGGCCGCGACAACCCGCAGCCCGAGCTCCGCCGCTGGCGCTGCTGCATCCAGGCCACGCAATGCGCCAGTGCCGGAGATGGCACAAGCCATTCCGATTCCCGCCAAATCCATCGCGGTGCTGCCGTTCGTCAACATGAGCGGCGATGCGAAGAACGATTATTTCAGCGACGGCATCACCGAGGAAATCCTGGACGCGCTGGCGCAGGTGCCGGATTTGAAAGTCGCCGCGCGCACTTCCGCATTCGCCTTCAAGGGCAAGGCCGAGGACCTGCGCAAGGTCGGCGAGGTGCTGGATGTCGCGACCGTGCTGGAAGGCAGCGTGCAGAAATCCGGTGACGAGGTTCGCATCACCGCGCAGTTGATCGACACCCGCAGTGGCTACCACCTGTGGTCGGAAAAATACGACCGCAAGCTCACCAGCATCTTCGCGGTCGAAGATGAAATCTCGAAAGCCATCGCGGACAAGCTGCAGGTGCAGTTGGCGGGTGGAAGCGGATCGA
>JANWJJ010000077.1 GCA_025451955.1 Rudaea sp.
GAAGGACACAACGCATGATCCGGGTCCTGCTCGCCGACGACCATGCAGTACTGCGCGAAAGCCTGGGAGCCTTGCTGCGCGCCAGTGGCGAGTGTTCGATAGTCGCCGAAGCGGACAATGGCATTGCCGCGATCGAGTTGGCGCTGGCGACGCGCCCGGACGTGGCAATCGTGGATATTTCGATGCCGCTTCTGAACGGCATCGAAGTCGTTCAACGAATCCACGTCCAACTGCCCGCCACGCGCGTTCTCGTGTTGACCATGCACGAGGATGAGGAATACGTCTTGCACATGGTGCGCGCGGGTGCCAATGGCTATCTGCTCAAGCAGGCTGCTGCCGCTGAAGTTTTGGGGGCCATCCGCGCTTTGGCCGCCGGGGGCGTCCATTTCGGCGATTTCGCGACCGAACTGCTCGCGACCCATCTCAGGCAGCCCAATTCCGATCCGGGAGATCCATACGGCAAACTTTCGCCCCGCGAACGCGAGATTTTTCATCTGGTCGTGGATGGCTGTACGACGAAAGAAATCGCCAAGCGCCTCGGCATCAGCGTCAAGACTGCCGAAAATCACCGTTGCCGGCTGCTCGACAAGCTCGATGTGCGGAACAGTGCGGAACTGGTGCGCTACGCCATGCGCAAACGTTTGGTTCAGTGAGGCCGGACGACGAGGCTTTTTGCTTGGTTATTCCTCTTTATAATTTTACATAATATACACAGGCGTCTGTTCGGATCGCAGCGCAGCATGGCCGAGTGTGTCGCCGCTCGCAAATCTTGTCCTTGGCTCGCTAACCCTGTCATGCGCGCTAACCCTGTCAATTTCTGGACATGCCAGAAATTGTTGTGCAGTTACCGGGGAAATTCGGGGCAACCGTCTCAGAAAATCCGAGCGGTTTTGGTCGTGCTCCGAAAGACTCCGGCTTGTCCGGTCGTTACCTCGGAAAAATTCGGCATCTCTGGACCGCTTTTCTCGAAGATCATGACAGTGAATGACGCTGCGTTAGAACAGCAGCGCTCGGTTGCGCCGCAAGATAAAATGCGCGCGGCATTCGGTTTTCAGCACAACCGACGGGTACAGCGACGCGTACCCTTTCGGGTCGTACCGCAGATACCACCCGGGAAAGACAGTGCTGGAGGTGCTGATCCGACGGATTTCACCGCACCCGCAGGGACAGCACAGCACCAGCCACTTGAACGCGGTTGCGCCGCGCACCAGTGCGATGACACCTGCCACGGTGCAGTTCTATCAGAATCCAGCAGAGGCACCGCCGAGCGGCATTCCGTATAACGACGGCTACGACGGTAATGGCAATGCCGTTTATTCTACTGATGCCAATGATGTGGGCACCGAGCAGCAGTACGATCCGCTCAATCGCCTGGTCAAGACCTTGCAGGATCATGCCGGCACGGGAACGACCAAGGACACGACCACGCAGTATGCCTACGACGCGCGCGACAACCTGCGCAGCGTCACCGATCCGGACAATCTGGTCACCAGCTATACCTACGACGGGCTGAACAACCTCACCCAACTGCAAAGTCCGGATACCGGCACCACAACGTACGGAACAGCAACGCAACCCGGCTACGACGCCGCAGGCAACCGTCTCATGCAGACGGACGCGAACGGCATCACGACGACGTACAGCTACGATGCGTTGAACCGCCTCGTCGGTATCAGCTATCCAACGACCAGCCTCAACGTCACGTATTCCTACGATGTTCCCGTTAGCAGTTGCTACAACATCGGGCGCTTGACCAAGATCACCGACAGTTCCGGCAGCACGACGTATTGCTACGACGCGCGCGGTAATGTGGTGACCAAGACCCAGGTCACGGGTGGCACGACGCTCACGACCGGATACACCTATACGCTGGCCGACCGGATCGCCAGCATCACGTATCCCAGCGGTGCCATCGTGAGCTACGGCCGCGATACGGTGGGCCGAGTTACTTCGGTGACGTACAAGGCCAATGCCACGGCGACGGCCCAGACGATCCTGAGCAACGTCAGCTATTACCCGTTCGGCCCGGCCAGCGTATTCACCTTCGGCAATGGCCGGACGCTGACGAAGACCTACGACCAGAACTACGCCATCAATACCGTGGCAAGTTCGGACCCGAACGGACTGGCGATCAGCGCCGGGGTCGATCCACTCGGTAATCTCGTTCATGCCAGCAACGCGCCCAACGCCAATCCGCCGACGCGCAGCTACGCCTACGATCCGCTGTACCGCCTGACCGGCGTAACCGATGCGAGCGGCAACGTGCTGGAGGGCTACACCTATGACGCCACTGGCGACCGGCTGAACAAGACTTACGAAGGCGATACGAGCGCGTATACATATACTAGCCCGCTGACCACGCATCAGTTGCAGGACATCAATGGCGCTGGTCGTGGCTACGATGCGAACGGCAATCTGATCGGCATCGGCAGCGCGACGCCTTTCGGTGCAACATTCGGGTTCACGTATGACGACCGCAATCGTTTGAATGGCGCGGCGCCGCATTCTTCGTGCTTGGCTTGCGGTCAGATTACGACGAGCTACGACTATAACGGCCGCGGCGAGCGGGTGGTAAAAACCGTCAACAGTTTCGTATCGCAGGTCAACCGGTCAGTCACCACGACCACGGATTACGTTTACAACGAATCCGGCCAACTGGTGGGCGAGTATCCCGGCACCAGCAACGTGCAAAAGGCCGAGTACATCTACCTCGATGGCACGCCCATCGCCTACGTCACCGGCGGCCAGTTGTACTACATCGAAACCGACCAGCTCGGTACGCCGCGTGATGTGGTCAAGCCTGGTGCACCCGACACCATCGCCTGGAAGTGGGGCTACTTCGGCAGCGCCTTCGGCGAGAATGCGCCGAACCAGGATCCGAACAACACGGGAACCGCTTTCACGTTCGACCTGCGCTTCCCCGGCCAGTACTTCGACGCCGAAACGGGTACGCACTACAATTATTTGCGCGATGCCTACGAACCCGGCACGGGTAGATACTCGCAGCCTGATCCTATTGGGTTGAATGGCGGCGCTAACACATACTACCGCGTTCGCTATTACAGCCCATCCATCAGGCAGCTCATCAGCGAAGACCCAATGGGGCTCGCAGCGGGGCTAAATGAGTATGCGTATGTCGCTGGGAATCCTGTTTCCAAGGTGGATCGTTTTGGACTTCACCCGGACATAGATCCGTGCTTAGGCTTTAGTCCGCAACAGTGCGCAGCATTTTTTTCACCGCCGCCCCCGCAACCCGGTGGAGGTTCCTGCGGATGCAATAATGATCCCCACAAATATGTCCGCAACGGCCTACTTATAGGCGCTGGAGCTGGCATGATCATCGGTGGTGCATTGGTGACGCCATTCATAGGTCCGGAGGCAGAATACCCCGGCTACTACTGCGTTATGATGGCCTTTGCTGGAGAGCCAGCCGCTACAGTGGTCGGCGTGGGATCAGTGACTAGTGCGGTTGGGGCAACGGCCGGAGGAATAGGTGGGGATCTCGTCGATCGACACCACGCGGCTCAGTGTGGATGCAGCAATTAAATGCTAAGCAAAGCTCAAATTCGAAGCAAATTTTTCGGATCCAAGCGATCCGCATTGCTATCGACCGTTGCGCTCTACGAATTCGGGATAGCTTTCCCACTTTGGTTATATTTTACGGTTAGCGCTGACCTGGAGTTTGGATTCTCCCTTGAGGTCTTTAGTGTAATGGCAGTTATCTGCGGCCTTGGCGCACTATTTACTTGGGCATGCTTCATCGAGCCCCTAAGACGTGGAAAAATGAGCCAAGGTTAATTAGGCACACCCGACGCATCTTGCGATGGCGACGGCGACATGTTCGTTTACTTCATCATTTCCCAAGGAAATGCTCGCTTACTTTGACAATTTCCGTCGTGTAGCGAGGCTCCGGTCATGCCAACTTCTTGATCCATAAGAAAATGATCTCGAAGGACAAAGTTTGCGCGCACTGACAATACACAAGCCAATCGGAACCTTTGGAGCCGAAAATGTCCGTCGACTACATACTCAGCGTTCGTGCCGCGAGTGCGAACGCCTTCACCGCCAACGTGGGTCCGAGCCGGTTTCTGGAGGTCCCGGAAAACGCCATCCCGGCCCCGGATCAGGCGCTTGCGGCAAGCGCATGGTGCAAGAATGTGCTCGAAGCTGCGGCGTGGACCAACTCGCAGGGACAGCCGCGCGGCGATATCCTGTTCATCGTGCACGGCTACAACAGTTCCGAGCAGGACGTGATGCAGCGGCATCGGATCATGAAGTCCGGATTGGCCGCGCTGGGCTTCAAGGGTGTGGTCGTGTCATTCGATTGGCCCAGCGACGACGAAGCGCTCGCCTATCTGGCGGATCGCCATCGCGCCAAGCAAACGGCATTGAAACTCGTCAGCGACGGGATTGCGCAGTTGAGCCGGCGGCAGACACCCGACTGCGCAACCAACATCCACCTGCTTTGCCATTCGACCGGCGCCTACGTGGTGCGCGAAGCCTTCGATGACGCCGACGACACGGCGCTTAAACAATCCTCCTGGACGGTGAGCCAGATCCTGTTCGCGGCCGGCGACGTGTCTTCCTCCTCGTTGAGCGAAGGCAATCCCACTGCAACCTCGGTATACAACCACTGCATCAAGCTGACCAATTATTCGAATCGCCACGATGCGGTGCTGGACATCTCCAACGCCAAGCGCCTGGGCATCGCGCCACGCGTTGGCCGTGTCGGCCTGCCGGACGATGCCCCGGCCAAGAGCGTAAACGTGGACTGCACGGACTACTACGCACTGCTTACCGATGGCGCGCATCCTGAGATTGCCGCAGCCGACCAGCCCGGGGGAATCGTCGGCGCGCAAAGCCATTCCTGGTATTTCGGCAATGCCGTGTTCACGCGGGACGTTTTCAGCACCGTCATAGGCATCGAGGACGGCGTGGTGCCGACCCGGGCTGCTAACCCGGATGGCGGGTTTTCCCTGATCCGCGCACAGGCCTGACCGGCACGCGCATTTGCAGGTATTTCCCTTTTCCCCGCAACAGGTTACAATGCCCGGCTTCCAATCACCGCCGCATACGGTTCATCAGCCATGAAAGTCCTGTCCTCGCTCAAATCCGCCAAATCCCGCCATCGCGATTGCAAGATCGTGCGCCGTCGCGGCAAGGTCTTCGTGATCTGCAAGAGCAATCCGCGTTTCAAAGCGCGCCAGCGCTGATTCACCCTCCGCGCTGTCACAAGGCCAAGGCCGCTGTATGCGGCCTTTTGCGTTTCCGGCACCCTGCACCGTGCTGCCATGTCTTGTGAGCTTTATCGCCCAAGTCATGGATTTGCATGGTGGAATCTGCTACAAAAGCGCCCAGAGGCGGCCATCACCGCACATCCAAGGAGTCGGCCATGAAACACCGTGTTCTCGCTATCGTTTGTGGCGCGGCCGTGGCCGCCTTCGCGGCCGGCATTCCGGCGCATGCCGAAACGCTGTTGATGAAGCGCGTCCGCGAAGAACGTGGCATGAATGTGCCGCATCGCGGGATGACGATGAATCAGGTCGAACACCGGTTTGGCGCACCGCAAAGCAAACTTGCCGCAGCCGGCGGCGACGCGCCGAAGCATCCCGTGATCAATCGCTGGGAATACCCGAATTACATCGTGTATTTCGAACGCAATATCGTCATCGACAGCGTAGCCGTGCATGCGTCAGCCGGCGAACTCGGACCCAAGTCCCAGTAATCCTCGATGACTTCCGCCGTTTTTCGTCTTCCTGCGGAATGGGAACCGCAGGCGGGCGTGCTGCTCGCCTGGCCGCACGCACAAACCGATTGGGCCGAGCGCCTGACCGACACCGAAGCGACATTCGCGGCACTGATCACGGCGATTTCGCGTTTCGAGTCGGTGGTGATTTGCGTCCCCGATCCAGACGTTCGTGCGCGCGCCGGCCGATGGCTTGATGCTGCCGGCGCAGATTCATCTCGATGCCGCTTCATCGAAATCGAATACGACGACACCTGGCTGCGCGATTCGGGTCCGATCACGCTGCGCGGGTCAGATGAGTTCCGCTTGATGGATTTCCGTTTCACCGGCTGGGGCGGGAAATTCCAGGCAAGCCGCGACGACCGTTTGATTGAAGGGCTGGCCGCGCGTGAGCTGTTCCACAACGCCGACCATCGCCGCGTGGATTGGGCGCTGGAAGGCGGCGCAATCGAATCCGACGGCACCGGCACGATCCTCACGACCTGGCGTTGCCTGCACCAGCGCCATCCCGAGCAAAGCCGCGAACAGATGTCACGTCTGCTTTGCGACAAACTCGGCGCAGAACGTGTGCTGTGGCTGGAACGCGGTTACTTGCAAGGCGACGACACCGACGCGCACATCGACACCCTCGCCCGCTTTGCGCCGAACGACGCCATTGTGTTCCAGGCCTGCGACGATGCCTCCGACCCGCACTACGACGAACTCACCGCGATGCGCGATGAGCTCACCGCGCTGCGCACCGCGGGTGGACGTCCATACCAGGTGCATGCCCTGCCCTGGGCCAAGCCCATCTTCGACGACGGCCGCCGTCTGGCCGCGTCGTACGCGAATTACCTGATCGTCAACGCCGCCGTTCTCGTTCCCGCGTATGGCGATCCTGCCGACGAGCAAGCCGCACGCATCATCGCGAATGCGCATCCCGGACGCACCGTGATTGCGGTACCCTGCCGTTCGCTGATCTGGCAAAACGGCAGCCTGCATTGCCTGACCATGCAGTTGCCTGAGGGAGTTCTGGCATGAGCAAGACCTTGCGCGCCGCGTTGCTGCAGGAACGCGACCACGGCAGCGTAGCCGCCAATCTCGATGCGATCGAAGCGGGCTTGCGCGCCGCCGCGGCCGAGGGTGTGCAACTCGTATTGTTGCAGGAGCTGCACAACGGCCCGTATTTTTGTCAGCACGAAAACACTACCGAATTCGACCGTGCCGAGCCGATTCCCGGCCCCAGCACGGCACGCATCGGCGCGCTGGCCGCCGAACTAAAGCTGGTCGTCGTCGCCTCGTTGTTCGAGCGCCGTGCGGCCGGGCTCTACCACAACACCGCCGTCGTGTTCGATCGCGCAAAAAATATTTGTGGAAAATATCGCAAAATGCACATTCCGGACGATCCGGCATTTTACGAGAAGTTCTACTTCACGCCCGGCGACCTCGGTTTCGAGCCGGTGCAAACTTCCGTCGGCAAACTCGGCGTACTGGTGTGCTGGGACCAGTGGTATCCGGAAGCCGCGCGCCTGATGGCGCTGGCCGGCGCCGACCTGCTGCTCTACCCCACCGCCATCGGCTGGGATCCGTCCGACGAAGCGGCGGAGAAATCGCGCCAGCGCGATGCGTGGATCACCGTCCAGCGCGGGCATGCCGTGGCAAATGGATTGCCGCTGCTGGCATGCAATCGCATCGGCCACGAATCCGCACCCGCCGGCGGACGCGGCATCGATTTCTGGGGCTCGAGTTTTGTCGCCGGACCGCAAGGCGAACTGCTCGCGCAAGCTTCGACCGACAAGCAGGAATTGCTGGTCGCCGATATCGACATGGCACGCAGCGAAGACGTGCGCCGCATCTGGCCGTTCCTACGCGATCGCCGCATCGATGCTTACGGCGATCTGCTGAAACGATTCCGCGATTGAAAAGATCGTCATTCCGGCCAAGGATTGGCCGGAATCCACGGGGCAGGATGCCACTAGAAGGAAGCTGGATTCCGGCTTTCGCCGGAATGACGAGCAAAGAATGCCATGAATGACGTCTCCAACAATCTCCTTACCGGCCAGCCGCACGCGCGCGTGACGCGCGACGGCGTCGAATACACGTTGCTCGGCACCGCACACGTTTCGCGCGCGAGCGTCGAGGCCGTGCGCACGGCGATCCAGACTGGCGAGTACGACGCCATCGCCGTAGAGTTGTGCGAGTCGCGCTATCGCGCCATGCACGACCCGGAAGCCTGGCGCAATCTCGATTTGTGGCGCGTGATCCGCGACGGCAAAGCAGGCATGGTCGCCGCGAATCTCGCGTTGTCGGCGTATCAGCGCCGTCTCGCCGAACAGTTCGGCATCGAACCGGGCGCAGAATTGAAAGCGGCAGCGGATATGGCCGCGCAGCGCGACTTGCCGCTGTGGCTGATCGACCGCGAAATCAGCATCACGCTCAAGCGCGCTTACCACAGCGTGCGTTTGCGCGATCGACTCGGCATCGTCGGTGGACTTATCACGAGTCTTTTCGAACGCAGCGAGGTCAGCGAGGAAGACATCGAGCAACTCAAGCAAGGCGACATGCTGCAAAGCGCGTTCAGCGAATTCGCCGCGCAGTCCGAAGGTTTGTACCGCAGCCTGATCGGCGAGCGCGACACGTTCATGGCCGCACGCCTGCGCGAGGAAACAGTCAAGCACCCAGCACGATGCGTGCTTGCGGTCGTCGGCGCGGGACATCTGACCGGTATCGAGCGCGAGCTCGGCGCACAATCCGCGTCACCGGATACGATCCTGACGCCGCTGAACGTCGCACCGGTCGGCTCACGCTGGCCGAAATGGATCGGCCTCGGCGTGCTTGTCGTCATTGCTGCCGCGATAGGTTTTGCATTCAGCCGCGGAACCGGCCACGGCACGCAGGCGTTGCAGGACTGGATCGTGTTCACCTCGGTCGGATGCGCGCTCGGTGCACTCGCCGGCGGCGGCCATCCGCTGAGTGTGCTCGTCGCCGCGATTTCCGGGCCGCTGAAACCGTTCCGCCCGTTTGCACCGTCCGGCGCGTTCAGCGCCGGCGTGGAAATGTGGCTGCGCCATCCGCGCGTCGCGGATTTCGAAACGCTGCGCGACGACGTGCTGCACTGGACCGGCTGGTGGAAGAACCGCGTCTCGCGCACCCTGCTCGTCTTCATGCTCACCAACATCGGCATGATGATCGGCGAATGGACGGCAGGAATCCGTATCCTGCACCGCGTGCTGTAATTCCGAATCAGGTCTTCAACGCACGCAGTCGTGGAAACGCCCTTGCGCGCGCATCGCTCAACACGCGCCGCGTGGCCAGGCGCGCGTCGTCGAGCAGCGCGTAGATGACCGGCAGCGCGGCCAGCGTGACCAGCGTCGAGAAGATCAGGCCGCCGGCGATGGCGCGCGCCATCGGGTAGTACGGCGTGTCGCCGCCGCCGATGGTCGCGTCGCTCAGGCACAACGGCACCATGCCCAGGATCGCCGTGCCCATGGTCATCAGGATCGGGCGCAGGCGGTCGCGTGCGCCGCGCACCAACGCTTCGGTGCGCGATAGCCCCTCCAGACGCAAATGGTTGATGTGCA
>JANWJJ010000078.1 GCA_025451955.1 Rudaea sp.
CCCAGGTACGACCACACGCCGAGCACGGCCAGCACCACGATGAAATAACGCAGCAGCGGACGATTGCGCAGGGCCCAGGCGGAGAGGTTGAAGCGGCTCATGGCGAGGTTCGCGATAGGTGCCCCGCAGCGCCGTCTGTCCAAAACTCGGGGAGGGAGTCGGGAACAGGCGGCGGGCGAGGCGTAAAAAGTGGAAAACTATAATTTTACCGGACGATTCAGCGCATCCACCGGGGCGATCGCCTGGTCGTTGCGCAGCTTGTGCACGCCGGCGGCAACGATCCATTCCTGCGCGTTCACGCCGCCACCGAGCACCGCACCTTGTTCGCGATACGCGATGACGGCGACCGGGGCCATGCGCACACGCCGGGTTTTCGCATCGACCAGCCAGACCACCGGCTTGTCGTCGTGCGCGGTCAGCGCCGCCAACGGAATCAGCATCTGCTGCGCGCGCGCCGGATCGACGAAGTAGACGCGTGCAGTCTGGCCCAGCCGCGGCGCTGCAGCGGCGTCGTCCAGCGCCACGCGCACGCGGTAGGTGCGGCTGACGCGGTCGGCTTCCGGTGCGATTTCGCGCAGATGGCCGCGCCAGTGCGTGCCGGCGTCGGCCCAGGTTTCGATCATGGCCGTTGCGCCTTCGCGGTAATCGGCGATGCGGTTTTCGGGCAGGGCGATTTCGATTTCCACGGCGCCGTCGCGCGCCAGCGTGGCGATGGATTGTCCGGCGGCGACGACCTGACCGGCTTCGGCGGCGATCGCCGTGATCACGCCGGCATGGTCGGCCCGCAACATTGTATACTCGGCCTGATTGCGCGCCACGGCCATTGCCGCCTGTGTCTGTTCGACCTGCGCCTGCGCGGCCTTGAGCGCGTTGGCGGTCGTGTCGAACTGGATCTGGCTGACATAGTGCTTGTCGAGCAGCGCGTGGTAGCGGTTGTATTCGGATTGCGCCAGATCGCGGTTGGCGCGCGCCGAGGTCAGGTTGGCCTGCGCGCTGATAGCCTGAAGTTTCAGATCCAGCGGATCGAGTTCGGCGATGGCTTGGCCGGCATCGACGTGCGCGCCGACATCGACCAGGCGTGCCTTGATCTTGCCGGCGACGCGGAATCCGAGCTGGCTTTCGTAGCGCGCGCGGACATCGCCGGAATAGACCTCGCCACTGGCGGCGGTGTCGGCTTGCGGGTGTGTCACAATGGCCGGGCGCGGCGCTTCGGGTACGGCGGCCGTGCTGGTGCAGCCGGATGCGGCCGCGGCGCCGACCAGGGCAAGCCCGGTGGCACAAAGACGCAGGGTGTAAGCAGTGGTCGGCATGGATACCATCCTGAGTAACGCCGTTGCGGTGAATTAGTAAACGATGTGGTATAGTATCAATACTAAACTGTACTGTCCAGTATTTTAAGATGAATAGTCCTGCCATCACCAAAACCTGTGGCCCCGGCCGCCCGAAAGACCTGGAAAAGCGCGCAGCGATTCTGGAGGCGGCCAAGCGCCTGTTCACCACCCAGGGTTTCGATGGCACCAGCATGGATGCGATCGCCGGCGCGGCGGGTGTATCCAAGCTCACTGTCTACAGCCATTTCCGCGACAAGGACGCGCTGTTCACCGAAGCGGTGCGCTGCAAGTGCGAGGAACAGATGCCGCCCGAGTTGTTTGCGGCCGACCTCAAGGGGCCGATCCGCAAGCAGCTGCTCACGATTGCCCACGCGTTTTTCGCGCTTATCGCCAGTGAAGACGCGATGGCCATGCATCGCACCATCGTCGCCAATGCGCAGCAGTCGCCGAAGCTGGCGCAATTGTTCTGGGAAGCCGGCCCCGCGCGGCTGCAAGAAGCATTCGGCACCTTCCTGCGCGAGGAAGTTGCCGCGCGCCAACTCGATATCCCCGATGTGCACCGCGCCGCCACGCAGTTTTTCTGTCTGCTCAAGGGCGAATGCCACGCCCGTCTGGAATTCGGCTGTGGTGCGCCGAATGCGCGCGAAATCGAAGATCATCTCAACGCCACGGTGGATTTGTTCTTGCGCGCGTATTCCCCGCGTTGAACAACGTGGCAGCGGGCGCTCGCCATCGCCGCCGCTTCGTGTTTCAATGCCGCAAGAAGCGGGGGTGTTCGCGACAGTGTCGTGAGCTGAGAAAGTCCCTTCGCACCTGATCCGGGTCATGCCGGCGTAGGGAGCTTCGGCAAGCCGCCGCTTCGTCCCGATTTTTCTGGATACGACGATGAACGCACTTGCCTCCGATCTGGTTCGTCAGACCAGCGAACTGTCCGCCAGCGTTACCCGGCCGATTCCCGGTTCGCGCAAAATCCACGTGTCCGGCAACCGTGCCGATCTGCGCGTACCGATGCGCGAGATCGTGCTGGAAGACACACCAACGGCTTCCGGCGTCGAACGCAATGCGCCGTTCACGGTTTATGACACGTCCGGTCCCTACACCGATCCCGGCTACGCCGTCGATCTGGCCGCCGGCCTGCCGGCGTTGCGTGCGCGCTGGATTGCCGAGCGCGGCGATACCGAAGCGTTGGCGGATTTCACTTCGCCGTTCACGCGCCGTCACGCGATCGCACGCGAACTGGATTCGGTGCGGTTCCCGGCCTTGCCCAAGCCGCGTCGCGCCAAGGCCGGCGCCAACGTCACCCAGATGCACTACGCCCGGCGCGGCTTGATCACGCCGGAGATGGAATACATCGCAACGCGTGAAAATTTGCTCCACGCGGGGCGCGCGGAGCAAGGCGGAAATCAGCGGATCGAGGCGCACTTGCTCGCGCAACATCCGGGCGAAAGTTTCGGCGCGGCGATTCCGAAAATCATCACGCCTGAATTTGTGCGCGACGAAGTCGCCCGCGGCCGCGCCATCATTCCGAACAACATCAATCACCCGGAATCCGAGCCGATGATCATCGGCCGCAATTTTCTGGTGAAGATCAATGCCAACATCGGCAACTCGGCCGTGTCGAGTTCGATCGCCGAGGAAGTCGAGAAGATGGTCTGGTCGATCCGCTGGGGCGGCGACACCGTGATGGATCTGTCCACCGGCAAGAATATCCACGAAACCCGCGAGTGGATCATCCGCAATTCGCCGGTTCCCATTGGCACGGTGCCGATCTATCAGGCACTGGAAAAAGTTGGCGGCGTGGCCGAAGACCTGACCTGGGAATTGTTCCGTGACACCTTGATCGAACAGGCCGAACAGGGCGTGGACTATTTCACCATCCACGCCGGCGTGCGCTTGCCGTTCATTCCACTGACGGCCAAGCGCGTGACTGGAATCGTCTCGCGCGGCGGCTCGATCATGGCGAAGTGGTGTCTGTCGCATCACCGCGAGAGTTTCCTCTACGAACGCTTCGAGGAAATCTGCGAAATCATGAAAGCCTATGATGTCGCCTTCTCGCTCGGCGATGGCCTGCGTCCGGGCTCGATCGCCGACGCCAACGACGCCGCGCAATTCGCCGAACTCGATACCTTGGGCGAGCTGACCCAGATCGCCTGGAAACACGACGTGCAAACCATGATCGAAGGCCCCGGCCATGTGCCGATGCATCTGATCAAGGAGAATATGGAGCGCCAGTTGCGCGTCTGCGGCGAGGCGCCTTTTTATACTTTGGGGCCGCTGACGACCGACATTGCGCCGGGATACGACCACATCACCAGCGCCATCGGCGCGGCGATGATCGGCTGGTTCGGCACGGCGATGCTGTGCTACGTCACACCGAAGGAACACCTGGGTTTGCCGAACAAGCAGGACGTGCGCGACGGCATCATCGCCTACAAGATTGCCGCGCATGCATCGGATCTGGCGAAGGGTCATCCCGGCGCACAGGCGCGCGACAATGCCTTATCCAAGGCACGCTTCGAGTTTCGCTGGCAGGATCAGTTCAATCTTGGCCTCGATCCGGAAAAAGCGCAGGAATTCCACGACGAAACCCTGCCCAAGGACGCGCACAAATCTGCGCATTTTTGTTCGATGTGCGGGCCAAAATTCTGCTCAATGAAGATCACCCAGGACGTGCGCGATTACGCCGCGCAACATGGCGTGGCCGACGAGGCTGAAGCGCTTGCAGAAGGCATGGCCGCGAAGGCGCGCGAATTCCGCGAGCAGGGCGGTGAGCTGTATCGCTAACAATAGAGCGGCGTGAACGCTTGTCGGTAGCGTGGCGAATTGCATGGAGTTGCCATGAAATTTTCGAGTTTTTCCGGATCGTCCCGCCTCTGGCTGCGCGGTGCCGGTGCACTGCTGGCGGTCTACACCGTCGTCGTCGTTGCGTTGATGTGGTGGTGGAGTTACGAGCCGGCGCAATTCGACGTGGTGCAAAGCGCGCAGCAGCGTGCAACGTCGCATCACGAACTGATAGTGACGGGATCGGTCGTGACCAGCAGCCTGATGGGCTGCGCCGAGACCCTGCTCGACAAGCGCGGCGGCTATATTTCCAACGACAAATTTCCGCCGGGCCTGTTCATGGATAACGTGCCGAACTGGGAATTCGGCGTGCTCACCGCGACCCGCGATCTGGCGCGCGAGCTGCGCAACAAGTTTTCGCGTTCGCAGTCGCAGTCCGAGGAAGACGTCGATCTGAAGGAAGCCGATCCGCTGTTTTCCAGTCCGAACGATCGCTGGCTGCTGCCCAGTTCCGAGGGTCAGTACCGCAAGGCCATCGCGCATGTGGACGGCTATTTCGCGCGTCTGGGCAAGAACGATCCGAATGGTGCGCAGTTCTACGCGCGCGCCGACAGCCTGGCGGATTATCTCGATCTGGTTTCGACCCGGCTCGGCAGCCTGTCGCAGCGGCTGTCGGCGAGCGTCGGCCAGTTGCGACTCGAAGGCGACGCGCCGGTGGATGCGAATGCGCCGGTCAATGCGAAAGGCCAGCAGATCGTCAAGACACCGTGGAGTCAGATCGACGATGTGTTCTACGAATCACGCGGCTACACCTGGGCGCTGCTCGAACAGTTAAAAGCTGTACAAGTGGATTTTGCGCCAATCCTGCAACGCAAGAACGCCACCGTCAGTTTGCAGCAGATCATCCGCGAGCTGGAAGAATCGCAAAAACCGGTGCGCAGTCCGATCATCCTTAACGGCAGTCCGTTCGGATTCTTCGCCAACCATTCGCTGGTGATGGCGAACTACGTGTCGCGGGCAAATGCGGCGGTGATTGATCTGAAGTCGCTGCTGGACAGGGGCTGACTTGAACACTCCACAAACTTTTTCCGAGCGCGTTGTCGCGGCGCTGTTCAGCGACTGGCGCATCCTCTGGCTGCTGTTGTTACTGCCGATCGTGCTGTTTCTTCCGGCCATGCCGATCGACGAAACACGTTATCTCGCGGTTGCCTGGGAAATGCGCCTGCACGGCGATTTTCTGGTGCCGCATCTGAATGGCGCGCCGTATTCGGACAAACCGCCGTTGCTGTTCTGGCTGATCAATCTCGGCTGGCTGTTCGCCGGATTGCACGCATGGGCGGTGCGACTGGGCGTGTTGGCGTCGTCGTTCGCCACGTTGTTCTTGTTTGAGCGTCTGGCGCTGCGGCTCGATCCCGACCGGCGGCTTGCGCAGAATGCGACATTGTTGCTTTTGGGAATGATCTACTTTGCGCTGTTTTCCAGCGCGATCATGTTCGATGTGCTGCTCACCACCTGCGTGCTGATTGCCGTGCACGGCGCGCTGGATCTGGATGCGCAGCGTTGGCGCCGCGGCACGCTGTTGCTGGCGCTGGGTTTCGGTCTGGGCATTTTGACCAAGGGCCCGGTGGTATTGCTCGACGCCGGTCTGGTCGTTGCGTTCGGGCCGTGGTGGAGCACGACCGCGCGCGCCGGCAAAGGCCGCTGGTACGGCGCCTTGGGGCTTGGAGTTCTCGGCGGCGCGATCATCGCGTTGGCGTGGGCGATTCCCGCGGCGATCGCCGGCGGCGAAAAATACGCGAACGCGATCTTCCTGCATCAGACTGTGGATCGCATGACCAGCAGCTTCGCCCATCGCCGTCCGCTGTGGTGGTATTTCATGGTGTTGCCGGCGATGGCGTTGCCGTGGACGTTGGCCGTGCGCGCGCCGTGGCGCGTGTGGCGCGAAAGTTTCCACATTTCCAAATTTGCGCGTTTTGGCGTGGCCTTGTTCGTGCCGGCTTTCGCCGTGTTCTGTCTGGTCAGCGGCAAGCAACCGCATTACCTGCTGCCGCTGCTGCCGGGGCTGGCGCTGTATCTGGCGGTGGTACTGAGCCGCGACGGCGCAGCGTTGCGTGGTCGGCTGTTCGGCGTGTTGTTGTTGCTGGCCGGCGTCGCTTTGGCGGTCTTGCCGTATCTGGCCGCACGTGCGCACGGCGTCGCCACACTGGATGGTTTTGTGCGCTCACACAGCATCACCGAGTCGGCCCTGCATGTCGGCGCGGGCATCTGGCCGGTCTGGGGGGCGCTCGCCGTCGTGCTCGGCTTGTACCTGCTGTGGCGTGGGAGTGTCTTTGCCGGGCCGCGAACTCTGGCGCTGGTCAGCGTTGCCACGGCCACCATCGGCATGCTGGCGCTGGCCCAAGGCGTTGGTCCGTACGTGGATGTGAGCGTTGCCGCTGCGCGCATCAAGCACGATCACGATGCCGGAATTCCGATCGCGCATCTGGGTTGGCATCACGGCTTGTTCGAATTCGCCGGACGTCTGACCCAGCCGTTGGAAAAAGTCGATTACGCGAATCTGCGCACGTGGTGCGCGGCGCATCCAACTGGTGAAATTGTCACATTTTATACAAAGTACCCGATCACGGCGAAGCCCGAACTGGAGTTGCCGTACCGCTTTCATCGCATCCTGTTCTGGCGCGCGGCGGATTTGCTCGCGGCGCCGGCCGCGCCTGCGCCGGTAAAGACCGACGAGGATGAACCGTCGGACGATTGAGACGGGACGGCGATCGCCGCCCGATCAGAAGTTCGGCTTCTGCGGACTTTGATCGTAGCGCGCGGCGCAGTCGAGAATCTCCTGGCGCGCGGCGGCGGCATCGTGCCAGCCTTCCACTTTTACCCATTTACCTTTTTCCAGATCCTTGTAGTGTTCAAAGAAATGGCCGATGCGGTCGCGCCAGTGTTGCGGCACGTCGCCGATGTCCTTGATGTAATCGTAGTGCGCGAACACCTTCAACGCCGGCGCGACCACGATCTTGGTGTCTTCGCCGGCCTCGTCGCTCATGCGCAGCAGTCCGACCGGACGGCAGCGGATCACCGCGCCCGGAATCAGCGGCAGCGGCATCAGCACCAGCGCATCGACCGGGTCACCATCGCCGCCGAGCGTGCGCGGCACGTAGCCGTAATTGCACGGATAGCGCATCGGCGTGGCCAGCACGCGGTCGACGAAAATCGCGCCGGAGGCCTTGTCCACCTCGTACTTGACCGGCTCGGAATCCTTGGGGATTTCGATGACGACATTGATTTCGTGCGGCACGTCCTTGCCTGAGGATACGAGATCGAGACCCATGATGACTCCGTGATGATTGCGCGGGGCGCGAAGGATACGCGAAACGCTACGCCCATGCATTCTTCAGCATGTTATTGTTGCTGCCGACGGAGGAAAGCCCATGCGCAGCGTACCGTACCCGACCCCCGGTGAAATCCTGCTCGAAGAATTTCTCAAGCCCATGGGTATCACCCAATGCCGGCTGGCGAAACAGATCGGCGTTCCGCAGCGTCGCATCGGCGAAATCGTTGCCGGCAAGCGCTCGGTCACGGCCGACACCGGGCTGCGTCTGGCGCAATTCTTTGGCACCACCGAAGCGTTCTGGACCGGCCTGCAGGACGACTACGATCGCGAAACCACCAAGCAGGCGATCGCGAAAGTACTTGCGCATATCACGCCGTGGAATGCGAAGCACGCGGCGTGATCGCGCCATTCGGGAAGCAACAATGACGGCAAACCGACTCTACTTCGGCGACAACCTCGACATTCTGCGCGAACACATCGCGGATGCGTCGGTCGATCTGGTTTATCTCGAACCGCCGTTCAATTCCAAGCGCACTGTGGCACAACAGCGATCGCAAGCGCGAATCGCTTCGAGCAGCGACTTGCGTTGGTATTGGTATAACCGCACGCGCCAGGCTTCGCGATACCAATCGCCCTCGTACTGGATGCAGCCCGGATAGCTCGCCTTCATTGCCTGAATCGCGTTGAAGGTCTGATTCCACGGAATTCCGGTGACATCGTCGGCGCGCACGCGAGTGTTGTAAATGCAAATGTCGTTGCGCTCGGGTGCATCGAGGCCGCGATGTTCCAGCCAGGCGCGCGCGAACGCCAGGTGGTAGCGCTGAATCAAATCCGGCAAACCTTTCCAGCGCTGCGGGTAATGGAACAAGGCCATCGCCTCCAGCCCAAGCCGTTCGGCTTCGACGAGGTGCGCAGAAAACGGCTGCATCGCATTTGCCGTATCGGCCGGCATGATGCCGGCGAGGCCTGCGGCCGATGCCCCGAACAGAAATTCGCGCCGATCCATGTTCGTCTCCCCAGTTCAAGGAGCAGGAGTTTGTGCACTCGGCGTCGCAGCGGCTGAGATGTAGGGATTCAGCCGTCGCCGTAGTGATAGCGGCACTGTAGAACGACCAAGTCGTCGTTCTGAATTTCGTAGACGAGGCGATGCGTGTCGTCGATACGCCGCGACCAGGCACCGCTCCAATTTCCACGCAGGGGTTCCGGCTTGCCGATGCCTTTGAAAGGTTCGCGCAGCGTCGTGGCGAGCAATCCGTTGAGGCGATGCAGCATCTTGCGATTGGTTTGCTGCCAATGCAGGTATTCGGCCCAGGCGTGATTGGTGAAAACGATACGGCGTGCCATCTCAGCGCCGTTTGCTCACTCGCGATTTGTTCGCCTGCGATTTGTTCGTACGCGATCCGGCGCGCTTCTTCGCATGCGGATTGACCGCATATTCGGCCGGCGTTTCGTGAACGGCGGGTGCGGCGCCTGCTGCGCTTTCGGCAAGGCGGCGGGGCCGGGCTTTGCCCGCGCGCGCCTGCGCGAGCGATTCGGTGAGACGCCGGGCATTGGCCGGGCTGGCCATCAGATACATCGTCTCGCGCCAACTGTTCCAGCTATCCAGCGACATCACGACGACATCGTCGGCATCGCGGCGGGTAATGATGGTGACATCGGCGTCGTCGACGACGCGATCGAGCACGGCTTTGAGATTGCTGCGGGCGTCGGAAAAATTGATCGTGTGCATGGCATTCGAGCTGTACGGTATTGCGTACAAGTCTAGCGGCATCGGAACGGAAGTCAAGCCACGGTCTACTCGAACCCGTCGCGGAAGATCAGATCGCCACCGCCCATGTCGTAGTCCAAGATGCCGCGACCGTAAGTTGAAAAACGGGCCACGTTCAGGGCCGGGACGAACTCCACATTCCAGAAAATGTTGGTCGGTGCGCCGGTGCCGATATACGTCCAGTTGCCGGTGATATTGCCGCCGGTAAGATCGTAGAAATACGGCCCGACTTCGGTCGCGGCGAACAGTTTGTTGCCGTCGGGGGAGATCGCCAAGGCGTAGACCAGCGTATGCGGCAAGCCGTTGCTCATCGGGTTGAATGCGCCGCCACCATTCGTCGACACGTACACCGCGGCATTGGAATAACCGCTACCGCCGACGTAAATGGCCTGTTTCCGTACCGGATCCGGCACGATTGTCATTCCGGTCAGGTACTGGCCCTGTGGCAGAGTGGTGGCACCCGGATTCCAGTTGCCGGTCGGGGTCGTAGTGCTGTAGAAGGCCGCACCGCCCGGGCTGAGATTGGCCGTGGCGTAGAAGTTCGTGCCGTCGCTGGCGATGGCCGTGACGTTGCTCGGGAAGTTGTACGTACCGTTGCTGGCCGTGATACTCGTACTGCCATCCCATGTCAGTTGCGTGATCTGGAAGGTGTCCACGGTGCCGTTTAAGATTGCCGTGCTCAACAAGGCGCTGTTCGGATTCGTGGGATAGGACAGCAACGGTGGAAAGAACAACATGGCCTTGGTGTCCAGGCCATTGGTTTTGAAATCCCACTGCGGAAACGACGTTGTGTTGGCGGTCGTGTACAGAGGATGACCAGCGGGTGCCGGATCGACAAGGGTCGTGCCCGCATAGTTCAGCCACAGCGTCGCGCCGCCATTGCTGCTGGTCAGGTCGGCATAGTCGCCGCTGATCAATTGGCTGTACGCGGTCGCAGCGGTCGCCGGAGCGGGGTTGTTCTGGTAGCCCTGATCCTGCGCGCCGATGGCAAGGAAGTACGGCGGAGTGCGCCCCGTGTAGCTCGCGTAATACTGCGAATCGCGCAGACCGGTCGGATTGTCGTTGCTGACTGACGTCATTGCCGTGGTCGATTCGAAAATCCCGCCGTCGGTGCCGATGAAGAACACTTCCTGGCCGCCGATGAGGTAACTCTTGATAAAGCTGATATCGGCATGCAACTTGGTCGCGACATTGGGATAGTAATCGGGCCAGTCGTTGATCATGTTGAACGTGGCGCCGCCGTCGGTCGTGCAATACAGGTCGACGCTGCCGTAGCAGGCAATCAGTGGATTGGACAACGACGTGCCCGCGGCGACACGGATATAGCTGATGGC
>JANWJJ010000079.1 GCA_025451955.1 Rudaea sp.
CCGAGATAGAACAGGCCGCTCATGCCGGTCAGGTACGGCAGCACGGTCACGATCACCAACAACACGGTGTAGAACAGGATGTGCCAGCGCGTGTATTCGACACCGTGCGTCACCGGCAGCATCGGCACCTGGGCGCGCGAGTAATCGTCGCGGCGGAAGATCGCCAGCGCCCAGAAATGCGGCGGCGTCCACACGAAGATGATCAGACACAAAAGCAAGGCATAGGGATCGAGCTGGTTGGTGACGGCAGTCCAGCCGAGCACTGGCGGCACCGCGCCGGCAATGCCGCCGATGACGATGTTCTGCGGCGTAGCGCGTTTGAGAAAGGCCGTGTAGATCACGGCGTAACCAATCAAGCCGGCGAAGGTGAGCGCGGCAGTCAGCGGATTGACCAACACCATCAGCACGACCATCGAGATCGCGCCGATGACACTGGCGAAGACGAAAACTTGAAGTGGCGTAAGTTGTCCGGTGGCCAGCGGACGCTGCGCCGTGCGCACCATCAACTTGTCGATGCGCTGGTCGATCAACTGATTGAACGCCGCTGCCGAGGACGACGCCAGCCAGATACCAAACGTGCCGAACAAAACTGCGCGCCACGGTGGCAGACCCGGCACGGCGAGGAACATGCCGATCACCGCACAAAACACCAGCAGCGCGACGATGCGCGGCTTGGTCAGCTTGAAGTATTCGCCGGCTAGTCCACTCATGAGGCCCCACGATACGCTTGCAGCGTGGTCGATGGGCGCAAGCGCACAGCCAGCGCCAGCAAGGCCAGCAACAGCAATGCGGCGCAGCCATTGTGCGCCGTGGCCACCGGCAACGGCAGCCCGAGCGTGACATTGCCGATGCCCAGCGCGACCTGCAACAGCACTGCCGCAGCCAGCAGCGCGGCGAATGCGCGGGTTTCGCGTCGTCGCCCCGCCCGCCACGCCAGGGTCATGACATAAACGAATACGATCAGCGCGCCGAGTCGATGCACGAGTTGGATCGCCGTACGTGCCGGCGCGTCGAGCACGCCACCTTCGTAATCCACGCCGACGCCGCGCCAGAGTACGAAGCCTTGGTGGAAATCGGTTGCCGGCATCCAGTGACCAAGACAGGTTGGAAAATCCGTGCCGCAGGCCAGCGCCGCGTAGTTCGCGCTAGTCCAGCCACCGAGCGCAATCTGCGCGGCGAGCAAGATCACGCCGATCACCGCCATCCTGTGCAATCCGCGATTGCGATGGCTGCCTGCTGCAACCACGCTCAGGCGCAGTGCGGTATACACAAGCAGCGCAAACAAGGTCATGCCGCCGAGCAGATGCGCGGTCACCACCAGCGGCAACAGCTTCAGGGTGACGGTCCACATGCCCAGCGCGGCTTGAAAAAGTATAAAAACCGCGGCAACGACAGGCACAACCGCCAGCTCACCGAGATCGCGCCGGCGCCACCACGCCCAACCGGCCAGCGCGAAAGTAAGCAGACTCAGCACGCCGACCAGGATGCGGTGGCCCTGCTCACGCCACATCTTGTTTTCCTCGACCGGACGATCCGGAAACGCGCTGTTCGCGTGCGCGATGTCGTGGCTCTGCGTCGGCCAGGTCAGCTTGCCGTAGCAGGTCGGCCAATCCGGACACGATAACCCCGCGTTCGACAGGCGCACAAAGGCGCCGAATACGATCACCAGCAGGGCGAACGCCGCGGCGGCCCAGGCGAGCCGGCGCAAGCCAACAAGTGGAAAAGTGGATTGTTTCATTAGTATATTATCTGCTGGATATCGTTGCGCAGGCCTTGCGCAGAATAACCGTCGGGATAACGCAGCATCAACCAGCCGTTGGGATCGACCAGAGCCAGGGCCAGCGCATCGTTGCCGTGCGCACGCTCGGCGGAGAATGCACCGGCGGCATCGCTGCCAGCCTGCAAGGGTGCCCGCGCGACGATGAAATCCTGCGGCAATGCCGGACCAAGATAGACGACGCGCAGACGGGTGGCGTTGCGGCCGAGAGTCAGGCGCATGCGCAATGCCTCGTCGAGGCGTGTGCGGCATTCGTCGCCGCACTGCGCACCTGGCAGCGCGAGCAGGGTCCAGCGCATTTGCGGATCGTGCCAATCGAGTTTGCCGCCGTCGGCGAGCGTGACGATCGTGGCGATGACACTGCGCGGCGGCTCGACCAGGGTACCGCTGTTGCGCGTCTTGTGCGGGCGCCAGTTCGACTGGCTCAACAACAGCGCGGCAAGCACTGGCAGCAGAAACACCGCCATCACGCCAATCATCATCAGGCGTTTTCTGTTTCTGGATTCCACAATTTCACCTTTCCACTTTGCGCCAATGCAGCACGACGAAAATCACCAAGGCCGCGATGGCGAACGAAAACCACTGAAACGCATACGCTCGATGGCGTGCCGGCGGCATCACGTTTGGCGTCCATACGCGCACGAAACCGCTATCCGGCGCGGGATCCAGCAACAGCATGCGCGGTTGCAAGGATTTGCCCAAGTCGGCCGCGATCGGTGCCGGATCCAGATACAGCGTCAGCTTCGGCCATGTGGTCTGCGCCGGCAGGGCATCGCCGCCGACACGCAATCCGCCACCGGGATATGGCGCATAAATGCCGGTCAGCTCGACCTCGCCCGCAGGCAACGGTGGCAGCGTCGGCGTCGTACCGGAGGCGTGACTCCAGGCGACCCAGCCGCGATCTACCAGCAGCATGTTCGATTCGCCCTTGCCCGCGAACACACCGATCGCATGCACACCCATCTGGTCGGCGTACGCTTGTTCGTCGAGCAGATAACCGCGATCGGCCAGATAATGCCCGGCGATGCGCACATGCGGATACTGCTGCGTCGCCGTCGTATTGCGCACGCTGTCGAAACTCACCGGCGCTGATTGCGGCGCAGCGTGAAACGCGGCCAGCAGTTGCTCTTTCTGCACGGCACGATCGAGCTGCCACACGCCCAGGCGCAGGAACGCGATCACACCCAGCACGGTCAGGGCGAGAGCGAACCAGGTCGGGCGATGCCAGCGCCGCGTCGTCATCTGCCGCCGGCGCTATACTTGACGGCGCCCCGCACCAAGGAATCCCAGCCCATGTGGACCAACATCGCCATCGTCGTGTTCCTGCTCGTGATCGTCTACAACCTGGGCGCCGGCTTGTATTACATGATGACCGACAAGGGTACGACCGATCGCACGCTGAAGGCGCTGACCTGGCGCATCGGACTTTCTGTGTTGCTCATCCTGCTGGTCATCCTCGGTATCTGGACCGGGGTGATCAAACCGCACGGTATCGGCCACTGAGCCAGCGCCGCCCCTTCAAGGCACCGCGCTGGCAAGGCGCGAGGCCGGCGAGCGAACCTCAGAGGACGTAGACGAACATGAACAAGCCCAGCCACACCACGTCGACGAAGTGCCAGTACCAGGCAACAGCTTCGAACGCGAAGTGATGATCCTTGGTGAAATGGCCCTTGAAGCAGCGGAACCAGATCACCGTGAGCATGATCGCGCCCAAGGTCACGTGCAGGCCGTGGAATCCGGTGAGCATGAAGAAGGTCGAGCCGTAGATGCCCGAACCCAGGGTCAGGTTCAGCTTGGTATAGGCTTCGATGTATTCATGCGCCTGGAAATTCAGGAACAGCGCGCCGAGTACGATCGTTGCGCCCAGCCAGAACAGCAATTGACTGCGCCGACCCGCGCGTAGCGCGTGGTGAGCGATGGTGATGGTAACGCCGGACGACAGCAGGATCAGCGTATTGAGCAGCGGCACGCCCCAGGCGGGCATGGTCTGGAATGCGCCACCGATGGCTTCGGGGCCGTTGGTCGGCCAGGCCGGGGCGAACCCTTTCCACAGAAAGTAGTTGGTCAGCGCGCCGTCGCCTTCGCCGCCAATCCACGGTACGGAAAGATTGCGCACATAGAACAACGCGCCGAAGAATGCCGCGAAGAACATCACTTCGGAGAAGATGAACCACATCATGCCCATGCGGAACGAGGTATCGACCTGCTTGTTGTAGGTGCCAGACAGCGATTCGCCGATCACGGTGCGGAACCAGCCAAACATCATCGACAGCAGGCAGGCGACGCCCATGGCCATGACGAATTTGCCGATGGCAGCTTCGTTCATCCACAGCCCGGCACCGCCGACGGTGAAGAACAGGCCGAACGATCCCAGGATCGGCCAGCGTGTGCCGTGCGGAACGTAGTAAGCGCCTTGTGCTTGTGTCATGGCCATCTTTCCTGTCAAAAATTCACGATGCGGGCTGGGTCGAAACCGGCGTTTGCTCCGCCAGTTTTTTCGTCGCCGCCTGATTGTTGTAGAACGTGTACGAGAGCGTCAGCGTGTCGATATCGGCGGGCAGCTTCGGGTCGACAATGAATTTCACCGGCATGCGCCGCAATTCGCCTGACTTGAGTACCTGCTCGGTGAAACAGAAACATTCGGTCTTGTTGAAATAAGGCGATGCCTTGCTCGGCGCGATGCTCGGTACTGCGTTGCCGACAATTGCACTTGTCGCGTGGTTGGTCGCATCGAACCAGGCTTCGCTGAGCGCGCCCGGATGCACCTTGACACTGACTTTCTCCGGCGCGAACTGCCAGTCGAGCTGGCTGTTGACGTTGCCGATGAACTGCACCGTCACCCAACGTGCATTGTCGACGGCGAATCCCGCCACCTTGGCACCGCTGTCGGCGGTGTTGTAAATGCGGTTCTTGAAGACATGCACACAAGCGATGCGATAGATCGGCACCATCGCGAACCCGAACAGGAACATGCACGCACACCACAGCACGGCGCGCTTGAAAAAGCGCCGATTGCGTTGTGCGATATCCATGCCGTCCATCAGGACCAGAATCCCTGCTTGAGGAAAAACAACAGGTAGATAGCCACCGCAACGCCGGCCATGATCCACGCCGTACGTCGTGCCGCGGCACGACGCTGATTGGGATCCAATTTGAGTTGCCGGCTATTCATGGTGTGACTGGGTAGGGAAAGAATTGAAAAGTACGGTCATGGATGGCCGCTTTGTGATCTTTGCGATCAGGGATCGATCGCACGAATCAGTGAGTGATATCGCCGTGCGCCAAATCCCCGTCATGGATGACCGGCGGCGTGGCAAAGGTATGGAACGGCGCCGGCGAAGGGAC
>JANWJJ010000080.1 GCA_025451955.1 Rudaea sp.
GGGATCGATATCCGATTTGCCAACAGCAGCAACTCGGGGTCCGGCGAGTTCGGCAACCCCATTGGCGCGAACGGCGCTCGCGGTGGCGACGGCGGTGCCGTCAGTCTCGATACCAGCGGAAACGACGGGATCGATATCCGATTTGTCAGCGGCGCAATCGATGAAGCGCACGGATCGTCTGCGAGCAAGTCGACGCTTCCTCACGGCGCCGAAAGCAAACCTGTTTACGCCGGCGGTCTGCTCTTGCACCCGGGCACCGGTGTCGAGTCTGTGCACACTGCTCAGCTCGCCAGTGCTTCCGGCGCTCTCGGCGCAGCCGGTATCGTCGCTACGGGCAACAGCGCCATTGCCACGAGCGGCAGCATCAGCGGCGGCCTGAACGTTGATGGCAGCACGCGCGCCGACGCCGTCGATTTCAGCAACGGCGGCAACACACTGACGCTGGAAAATGGCTACAGCTTTACCGGAAATGTGGTGAGTACCGGCGGCGACACCTTGGCTCTGGGCGGCGACAGCATCGCCAATAGCGGTGCAGGCGATGGCAGTTTCGATCTCAGCCAGATCGGCAGCGCAGCTCAGTTTCGCGGCTTCGCTTCCTACGCCAAGACCGGTACCAGCATCTGGACTCTCACCGGCAACAACACCGCAATCGGGTGGAACGTGGGTGCCGGAACGCTGCAGGTGAATGGCAGCACCGGCGATATCACGATCAACGGCGGCGTGCTCGGCGGCAACGGCAGCGTTGCAGCGATCACGCTCGACAACGGCGGCGCGATCGCACCCGGCGGTTCGCCCGGCACTCTCGCGGCTGCAAGCCTCGTTTGGAATGCCGGCGGCAGCGCGGACTTCCAACTCGGCAGCACGTCTGCGGCGAGTGACCTGCTGGTGCTGTCGGGCGCGCTGACCAACGGCGGCGGCAGCGGTTTCGTATTCCATTTTTCCGATGCCGGCAGCGCGCCGCAAATCGGCAACGTGTACACGCTGATGACGTTTGCGAGCGCATCCAGTTTCAGCACTGGCGACTTCGGCTACAACTACAGCGGCTCCGCCGGCGCTGTCACCGGCCATTTCGTGCTCAACACGACATCGCTGCTGTTCGTGGTAGACGACATTCACTCGCAGGCGACGCTGAATGTCACCTTCAGCGATTCCCACAACTATGCGCGCTACGGACAGGTAATGAACTACGAGTTGACCGTGAGCAACACCGGCAACATCGACGCAACGGATGTCGCGATCAGCGAAACACTGTCACCGGCATTTGTCAGCGCGGCCGCGCAGTGGACCTGCTCCAGCGGCGGCGGCGGTGCCAGCTGCACCGCCTCGGGCACAGGCCCGCTCATCGACAGCAATATCGTGATCCCCAAATCGCAGAGCATGACGTGGCTGATCAGCGTTCCGGTGGATATCAACGCTGCCGGCACCACCGCCGACAACGCGATCCACGTGAGCTCCACGCTCGATCCCACCTCCCCGCATGACGTGACCGACAGCGATACGCTCGTGATATTCCGCGACGGATTCAATGTGTCTAACGGCGATGGAACGCAAACAGTCCACCAACCCCTGGATGCGAGCACCAACCTCGTGCTGACGGTTCCGTCGGCACGCGCTACATCACCCGTCGACGCACTGCTGATCGCGATTGCGAATGACGGATCGGGCTTCCGCATCGAACGCTGCAATCTTGGCTCAGCGCCCGCCGTTCGGTTTGTCGTAATTGCCGCTGACGCGGCGGAGAAAGCCGGCGGCTGGATCCAGGTCGTTGCAGGAGAGCGGCTGGCGATCGGCGTTTTCGACACGTCGCCGCATCCTACGGTAGTACTCGAGAGCGCGAATGCAGAGCACCTCCTCACGCTTTCAAGCAACGCGCCCGCACGCTTCGATGTACGGATTTCCACAACGAAGTAATCCCGTGCGCGCGTCAGGTACGGTACTAACTTTTCTTGCTGAATCGCCGCGGGCCAGCGAAATGCATTGTGCCAACCGATTGATTTTTAGGCGTTGGACATACTTTGCTTGCGCCACCGCGAGCAATGTCTGTTCTTTTGCCTCCGGCTAGTCACATACTTTGCTTGCTGGATCTACACACACTTCGGTATTGTTCCTACTAGTTGGGCAGCCGCCAGTCGATTTCGGCCTGGCCACGTTCGCGTAACCAGTTATTGGCCATGGAAAAATGACCGCAGCCGATAAATCCCCGATGCGCCGATAACGGCGATGGGTGTGGCGCCTTGAGTACGCAATGCCGGCGCGTATCGATCAGTTTGCCCTTGGCTTGGGCGTAGCTGCCCCAGAGCAGGAAAACCAGTCCCTCACGATCGCGATTGAGGCGGTCGACCACGGCGTCGGTGAAGCCTTCCCAGCCCTTGCCCTGATGCGAACCGGCCAGTCCGCGTTCGACCGTCAGCACGGAATTGAGCAGAAGCACGCCTTGTTGCGCCCACGGCAGCAGGCAGCCGTGATCGGGACGCGCAATGCCGAGATCGCGCTGGATTTCCTTGAAGATGTTCTCCAGCGATGGCGGTGGCGGCACGCCGGGCAACACCGAAAAACACAGGCCATGCGCCTGGCCGGGACCGTGATACGGATCCTGGCCGAGGATCACGACTTTGGCCTGCTCGAACGGCGTGGCATCGAGTGCGGCGAAAATCTGTTTCGGCGGTGGGTAAATCGTCTTGCCGACGCGCAGTTCGGCGCGCAGGAATTCCGAAAGCCGCTGCATTTCCGGGCGTTCGAAGTACGCGCCGATGCGGGTCTTCCACGAGGGATCGAGTTTGAGTTTTTCCTCGCTCACGCCGCGTTCGCGGCGCGTTGCCGCAGATGTCGTGACACGCGCATCTGGAACAGCAACTTGGTGATCAGCAGACGTTCCTCGATGGGTTTCTGCACCAGATCGTTCGCACCTGCGCGCAACAGCGCCGCCTGATTCTTCGGGTTGTCGTCGCCGGTCATGATCAGCACCGGCAACAGGCCCTTGCTGTAACCGAATTCGGTGCGAAGGGTCTCCAGCAGATCCCCTCCAGTCAGTTCGCCTTTCAGATTCACGTCGGACAAGACCACGTCCACACCGGGAGTCTTGCCCTGCGCCATCGCGGTTTCGAGCAGGGCCACAGCATCTTCGACACTGGTGACGTGAAGCACGGTCAGTCCGTATTTCTCCAGCATGCGCCGAGTCGCCAGCGCGACTACGCGGCTGTCTTCAACATACAGCACCTCGCCGGTCGCCTGCGATTCCGGGCGCACATAGCCGCGGATGAAGGCCGACAAGGCAGTGAAGCCCAGCGACTTGTCGAAATAATCGGTGACGTACTCGGACAGCTCGCGATTGATCAGGCGTTCGTTGACGTCGCCGGAGACGATCACAATCGGGATATAGGCTTGCGGTGCGTGCTCGCGCACGTGTCGCGCGAGTTCCAGGCCATCCATGTCGGGCAGGCGCAGCGCAGTCGTGACCAGATCGACGACCCCGGCTTCGAGCTGCTGTTTTGCCTCGGCGCCGCTCTCGCAGGACAGCACCGTGACGCCGGGCAAATCGGCCTTGAGCAATTGTTCGATCAGACGGCGCACGACCTTGGATCCGTCCACCACCATGACGCGCGGAGTTTCGCTGGTGATATGGCGGGTGAGGGCGGCTTCCACGTTCGATGCTCCTTACTGTGGCTGACCCAGAGCGATGTGCCGCGATGCCGCGATCCAGGCGCCGAGCCAGCCGAGTACGCTGCTGGCGCCGAGTACCATGCCCATGCCGGGCAGCGACAGACCATGTACGCCGAAACGATGATCGTAACTCGCCGCCAGTTGTGCCAGCGGCGCGGACAGAATCCATTCGACGATCCCGACTAGCATCAAGGTCAGAACTCCCGCAAACGCTCCGTACCAGAAACCGGTATACAAAAACGGACGCCGCACAAACCCGTCGTTCGCACCGAGCAACTGCATCACCGCGATCTCGTCGCTGCGGCCCTGAATATCCAGACGCACGGTGTTGCCTACGACCAGCAACGCTGCCAACGCCAGCAATCCCGCCAACACCGCCGCCGCACGCTGGGCGGAAGCGAGAATTGCGCTCAGGCGCTGCCGCCACAGTGCATCGTACTGCACCAAATCCACTGCCGGCTCGTGCTGGAGTTCGGCGACCAGCGCCGGCGCGGTATCCGGCGTGTCGGCGCGCGGACTGACAATCAGCACCGCCGGCAGGGGATTGTAGTGCAAAACCTTGAGTGCATCGGCAAAGCCCGATTGGCTGCGGAATTCCTCCAGACCCTGTTCCGGCGACTTGAGTTCGACCGCGGCGACATCCGCACGTGCGCGCAAGCGTTGCGCCAGCGCTTGCACGGCATCGGCTTTGAGATCGGGTTTCAGGAACACGCTGATCGCGCGCGCATCCTCGACACCGCTGTTCAGGCCGCGGGTGTTGTCGAGCAGCAGCCAGAACAACAACGGCAAGGCCAAGGCCACGCTGAGCACGGCAAGCGTCAGCGCCGTGGCCCAAGGCCGCGCGGCGAGCCGACCGAGACTCGAAAAAAAACTGAATAGATGCTGCTCGCGCCACGAGCGCAGTCCCGGATTTGCGCGAGTGGGCGTCACCGCGGCAGCAGATGTCGTGGCGACGGGCTTCAATCGATTTTGTGGTTTGCGGCGGTTCATGCGCTGGCTTGCGGTCGGAAATCGTCGATCAGCTTGCCGTGATCGAGCACCAGCACGCGCTTGCCCATACGCTTGATCAAGGCCAGGTCGTGGCTGGCGATCAGTACCGTGGTACCGACCTGCTGGAACTGCCCGAACAGCGCCATGATCTCGGCCGATAATTGCGGATCGAGATTGCCGGTGGGCTCGTCGGCAATCAGCAGCGGCGGCTTGGTCACGATCGCGCGCGCGATGCCGATGCGCTGCTGTTCGCCTGTCGACAACACCGCTGGCTGCGCCTGTTCGCGCGCGAGCAAGCCGACTTTATCCAGCGCCGCGCGTACGCGTTTGCCGATTTCATCGCGGGCGACGCCGGCAATCACCAGCGGCAGGGCAACGTTGTCGAACACGCTGCGATCCAGCAGCAGACGATGTTCCTGGAACACCATGCCGATGCCGCGGCGCACGCCGGGAATGCCGCGCCTCTGGGTGCGATTCAGGTTCTGGCCACCGACCGTAATCTGGCCGCGCGACGGCCGTTCGAGCAGGGCCACCAGTTTCAAAAGTGTACTTTTACCTGCGCCGGAATGTCCGGTGACGAAGGCCATCTCGCCTGCGGCCAACTCGAAACTGAGTTCCGACAGCGCCTCGTGACCGGAGGGATAGCGTTTGCAGACTTGGTCGAACGCAATCATTTGACCATCTGATTCATGTCGAAGATCGGCAGCAGGATTGCCAGCACAATGAACAGCACCATCGCGCCGACCAGCAAGATGACCAGCGGACCGAGTACGGCCGTCAGTGTCGTCATCCAGCGGTCGAGTTCGCGCTGCTGGTGATTGGCGGCTTCGTCGAGCATGTGTTCGAGTTCGCCGGCGCGTTCGCCGCTGGCGATCAGGCGTAGCGCGACCGGTGGAAAATAGCCGCTGTCACCGAGTGCACGCGAGAAGCTGCCGCCCTCGCGGACTTTCACCGCCGCACGTTTGACTGCCGCGCGCATCGGCAGGTTCGGCATCACCTGTGCGCCGATGTTCAGCGAATCCAGCAGCGGTACGGCGCTGGCGGTGAGCAGCGCGAGTGTGCGCGTGCAGCGTGCGGTATTGGCGGCGCGAGTCAGACCGCCGATCAACGGCAGGCGCAGCAACAATCCATGCCAGGCGTAGCGGACCTGCTCGGTGCGCAGCGCAAGCTGGCCGCCAATCGCTGCAAGGACAATCAGCACCAGCAGCAGCCAGCCCCAGACCTTGACGAAACCGCTCAGCGCCAGCAGCGCGCGCGTCGGCAGCGGCAAGGTCTGATGCATCTGGGTGAACACGCCGACGATCTGCGGCACCACATACACCAGCAGGCCCGCGACGACGGCGACGGCCACCAGGGACAATAGCAACGGATACGCCAGCGCCGCCCAGACTTTCTGGTTCAGTGCATCGCGCGCTTCGCTGTAGTCAGCCAGACGCGCCAGCACCTGATCGAGCCGCCCGGACTGCTCGCCCGCCGCGATCGAGGCACGGTAGATTTCCGGAAAACTGTCGGGCGCATCCGCCAGCGCCGTGGCCAGGCCTGCGCCTTCGAGTACGCGCGCGCGCAGCGCACCGACCAGCGCCCGTGC
This sequence comes from Rudaea sp., assembly GCA_025451955.1. Lineage (GTDB taxonomy): Bacteria > Pseudomonadota > Gammaproteobacteria > Xanthomonadales > Rhodanobacteraceae > Rudaea. The sequence goes on from JANWJJ010000080.1 coordinate 6,239, forward strand.
ACGTTGATCGTCATTCTGTTCGGCCAGCGCCGCCAGCGCTTCATCGACCGGCAAGCCGGCCTTGAGCAAGGTTGCCAGCTGACGCGTGAGCAGGGCCAGTTGCGCGCCACTCAAACCGCGCCGGAACAATCCGCCGCGCTGCTGCGCTTCAGTGACCGGCGCCACATCGAGTGGATTCAAGCCGCGCTCGCGCAGGCTCGCACGAACGCTGCGCGCAGTATCGCCTTGCAGCACGCCGCGCTGGGTTTTGCCGGCGCCGTCGAGTGCCTGCCAGGCGAACGCGGGCATTGCTCAGCCGCCGTTCGCCAGATGGCTGCGCCGGATGCCGTAGGCGAAATAGATCGCCAGGCCGATGCTGATCCAGAGCAGGAACACCATCCACGTCACCGCGGCGAGTTCCGATAGCAGCCAGATCGAAAACGCAATTCCGATCAGCGGTACCGCCGGCACCCACGGCGTGCGGAACGCGCGCGGCAGGTCGGGTTTGCGACGGCGCAGCACGATCACCGAGGCGCAGATGACGATGAAGGCCGAGAGCACGCCGATGTTGACGAGCTTGGCGACCTCGCCGATCGGGAAGAATCCGGCAACCAGGGCGGTGAACGTGCCCAGCATCAGCGTCGTACGGTGCGGCGTGCCGTAGCGCGGATGCGTGCGCGCGAACCACGCGGGCAGAAGGCCATCGCGCGCGAGCGCGAACCAGATGCGCGCCGCCGCCAGCATGAAGGCGAAGATCACCGAGAGAATGCTGGCAATCGCCGTGGCGGAAATCGCTGCACCGATCCATTTCATCCCGCGCGCTTCAAACGCCATGGCGACCGGCGCATCGTTGCCGAGCTGCGTGTACGACACCATGCCGGTGATCACCAGGGTGATGGCGATGTACAGCGCCATCGAGATGCCGAGCGAGAGCAGGATCGCGCGCGGCAGATCACGCTGCGGATTCTTCGATTCCTCCGCCGCGGTGGTGAGCGTGTCGTAGCCGAACACAGCGAAGAACACGACCGCTGCCGCAGTGGCGATGCCCTTGTAGCCGAAATGTCCGGCGCCATCCACACCAACGATGCGCTCGGGAACGAACGGATGCCAGTTCGCCGGATTCACGTAATACGCGCCGACGCCGATCACGAGGATCACCGCGATCACCTTGACCGCGACGATCAGCGTGTTGAAACGCGCGCCCCACTCGGTGCGCAACGTGAGCAAGACCGCGACACCGAACGCGGCGATCGCGGCGACGAGATTGAAGGCGTGGCCCTCGCCCGTACCCGGCGCGCCCTGCAAGGCCACCGGCAGATGGATGCCGAACGCCGCCAGCAGATTGACCACGTAGCCCGACCAGCCGCTCGCCACCGCGGCGACGATGAGCGCATATTCGAGCAGCAGGTCCCAGCCGATCAGCCATGCCGGCAATTCGCCGAGCACGGCGTAGCCGTAGGTGTAGGCGCTTCCGGTGACGGGAATCAGGCCCGCGAATTCCGCGTAGCACAACGCCGCCGCGGTGCTGGCGATGCCGGCGATGATGAAGCTCAACGCCACCGCCGGACCCGCGTTCGCCGCCGCTTGCTGTCCGGCCAGCACGAAAATGCCAACGCCGATGATGCCGCCGAGGCCGATCGCGGTAAGCTGCCACACGCCGAGCACACGGCGGAAATCGCGGCGCGAGCCGAGTTCGGCTTGCAGAGCCTCGATGGTTTTGTGGCGGGTAAGCTGTGCGATCAGGCTCATGATTTTTCCCCGGAGTTCAGAGGTCAATCATACCGGAGTCCGGTGCGCCGTTGGTCGCGTTATGTTTATGCGCGCCGACTGCTCTCGACCAGCGCGATCTCCGCGTCGGTGAGGCCGTAGAGTTCGTACACCAGCACGTCGATCTGACGATCCAGCGCGGCGCATTTGCGCGCGGCGATTTCCTTGGCTTGGCCTGTCGCGACGGCTTCCTGCTTTTTCGCTTCGAGCATTTGATCGACCAGAGCGACGATGCGGTCGTGGCGGGATTTGTCTTGTGAGTTGGAAAAGTCGATTGGCGCAATCGGCAGCCTGTCTGTAGAGGTGGCATCGAAATGCATGGTACGGATCGCCAATCCATAAACGAACCGATACATGTACCAGCTGGCAAGGTTTGAGTTGATTATGCCAAGTAAGAATTTGTTCGACAGCTGCCCGTTGCTCTGAATCTGATTGATCGTGTCCAGCAAAACGGAGCGCGCGTCGTTGGGCGTAGCCAGCGTTGCGATGATCTTGATGTGTCCGACAGGATTGGCAATGTGCGCGACGATATTTTGCGCGAGCACGGAGCCGATTTTCACCGCGCCATTTTCAGGAATATCAGTGCTTGTTGAAACGCGCAATTCCGAAGATTTTGTGTCGTAGCGCGCAATATGTTTCCCCCCCGAGAACAGTGCTGCCTCTGTCGCCTTCGCTCAGACTCCCTTGCGGCATCGCACCGCGGAAATTACTAGCGACTTTGCCAAGGCCTACGCCGACCGCGGCAACCTTCTTGCCGATGCGTAACTCCGCTTCGCTGATGCCATTCAGCCAGAAACCGAAAACGGCGCTTGTGGCTTTCTGGATTTCGACTGCATCCAGAAATTCCTCACCACTGCGTTTGAGCGAGGTAAAATGTTGTCGTGTCGTGTCGTGTCGTGTCGTGTCGTGTCGTGTCGTGTCGTGTCGTGTCGTGTCGTGTCGTGTCGGCTGTTGGCGATTCCCACGCGCTAAATACGCAGATCGACTGCTCCAGCTTCACTTCCTTCCATGCTTTCCCGACGTCCACGATCACGTCGAGATAGCGTTGCGTGTTTTCGCGTACAACTGACCACGAAGACGAATAAGTCAGCGGCTTTGGCAAAATCATGCCGATGCGAAATTGAGGCTTGGAAATCTTGAAGGCTGTCGCAAGCATCAGCGCGGCAGTATCGGTCGTTCCAATGGCGAAACGCTTCGCTAACAGCTTTCGCTCCAGAGGCTGAAGTTCTGCACCATACGGTGGATTCCCCACTACCGCATCAAACCCGCCATTGCGCATCACTTCCGGAAACGCCTGCGCAAAGTCGAGCGGATTGAGGCGACGCTCGTCTTCGGGCGAAAGCCCGCCAAGGCCGGCGATGTCCCAGCCGATCAGGCTATTGCCGCAGACGATATTGCTCGACAAATCCGGCAGCAATTTTTTCAGGTTGGTGTCGCGCTTGAATTCAAGCTGGTACTGGCGCGCGCTGGTGGCGCGTTCGTCTTCGAGCAGTTTCAGGAACAGCGACAATTGCGCGACTTCCACCGCCTGCAAGTCGATATCGACGCCGTAGACGTTGTTCTGCAACAGTGCGCGGCGCTGCGCGAGCGACAGGCGCCAGCGGCCGTCGTCGTCGCGCAC
>JANWJJ010000081.1 GCA_025451955.1 Rudaea sp.
ATCGGCTGATGCCATGAATACGGCGCCGGACAAGGATCACTCCGCCGCATCGCACCTGCGCCATATCCGCAGCTTCGTCCTGCGCCAGGGCCGTTTCACACCGGCGCAACAGCGCGCGTTCGAGCAGCATTGGACGCGCTATGGTCTCGATCCCGACATCGCGCTCGACCCGGCACCGGTTTTCGGCCGCCATGCACCGCTGGTACTCGAGATCGGTTTCGGCAACGGCGAGCAGTTGCTGTGGTCGGCGTTGAACGAACCGGACCGGGATTTCATCGGCATCGAAGTGCATCGTCCAGGCGTGGGCCGGCTGATGAATGCACTGGCCGAACACAATGTGGACAATGTGCGTTTGTATAATCACGACGCAGTCGATGTGATCGGACACACGCTCGGCGCCGGGATATTGCACGAGGTGCGCATCTACTTTCCCGACCCCTGGCCCAAGCTGCGCCAGCAGAAACGGCGTCTGATCCAGCCGGATTTTTCCGCCTTGCTGGCCACGCGCACGGCGGCAGGCGGGCGCTTGCATTTGGCGACCGACTGGACGGAGTATGCCGAACACATGCTCAATGTACTCGATCACGCGCCAGCGTGGCGGAACGTGGCCGGTGTGGCCAGGTTTTCGCCGCCGCCGCCGACACGGATCAACACGCATTTTGAAAAACGTGGCCTGCGCCTGGGTCATACCGTCCGGGATCTGTGTTATGAACGCATCTGACGCCTGAGCGCGCAGACCGACAAAAAGAATCATCCGCCCCGATGAATACCGGTCTCACTCTCACCCCAGACATGCTGCTCGTGCTCGGGCTGCTGGTGTTCACCGTGCTCATGCTGGTACTCGAATGGATTCGCGGCGACCTGATCGCCCTGCTCGTCGTCGTCGTCATCGGCATCACCGGTCTGATTCCGGTCGAGCAATTGTTCGATGGTTTCGCCGGCAACGCGGTGATTTCGCTGTTGGCGGTGATGATCATGGGAGCGGGGCTGGATCGCACCGGCGTGTTGAACAAGGCAGCCTCATTCATCCTGCGCCTGGCCGGTGGCGTCGAAGCACGCCTGGGCTTGCTGATCAATACGATGGCTGGCGGATTATCGTCGGTGATCCAGAGTCAGGCACTCGCTGCATTGTTTCTGCCAGTGGCCAGCCGCGTCTCTGCGCGCACCGGCGTGCCGCTGTCGCGATTGCTGCTGCCGATGGCGTTCTGCATCCTCGCCGGCACCAACATGACGATGATCTCGAACTCGCCGTTGATCCTGCTCAACGATCTGATCGCCAGTGCCGATCGCAACCTGCCGCCGGGCGCACAAACGATCGAGCCGTTTTCGCTGTTCGCGATTGCGCCAGTCGGCATTCCGCTGCTGCTCGCGGGCCTGGCCTACTTCGCCCTGTTCACGCGCCGCCTGCTGCCCGCCGAAGAAGAAAGCCAGAACGTCACTCCGGGCCGCACCGAAACCTATTTTGCCGAAACCTACGGCATCGCCGGCGAAGTATTCGAGCTGACCGTCACCGCGGAAAGTCCGCTGGTCGGCATGAGCATCGTCGAAGCCGAAGCATTGCGCGGCGCGCCGCTGATCCTGGCGATCAAGAATGGCGACGAAACTCGCCTGGCGCCGCCGGCCGACACCATGATCTGGGTCGGCACCGTGCTCGGCGCGCTGGGCAAGCGCGAGCAGGTGAACGAATTCGCCAACCTCAACCTGTTGCGCGCGCAAACCCGGCTGTCCAATTTCCGCGACATGTTCAATCCCAATCGCGCCGGCATTGCCGAAGCAGTGGTGCCGCCCAATTCGCGTTTCATCAAGCAGGCAGTCGGCGATCTGCGCCTGCGCAAGCGCTTCGGCATCAGCGTGCTTGCCGTCTATCGCGGCGAACAAGTGTTTCGCGAGGATGTGCGCAAGACCGCGCTGCGCCCCGGCGACACGCTTGTCCTGCACAGCCTCTGGCGTGACCTCACCCTGGCCGCGGAAGACCGCGATTTCGTTGTCGTCACCGATTATCCGAAAGAAGAACATCGGCCGAGCAAGATCTGGCATGCGGCCGCGTTCTTTGCCCTGGCGATGGGCCTGGGTTTGTTCACCGACGTCAAGCTGTCGGTGGCAATGCTGACCGGCGCGGTCGGCATGCTACTGGCCGGCGTGTTGAACATGGACGAGGCCTACAATGCGATCAACTGGAAAACGATCTTCACCCTCGCCTGCCTGATTCCGCTGGGCTGGGCGATGGATTCCACCGGCACCGCCGCGTGGATCGCACAGGAAGTGATGCGCTACTTCGGCCATCTGCCGCAATGGCTGCTGCAGGCAACCATCGCCATTCTTGCCCTGCTGTTTTCGCAAGTCATGTCCAACGTCGGTGCCGCCGTGATGATGGTACCGATGGCGATCAACATCGCCCTGGCCTCGGGCGGCAATCCGGGCGTGTACGCACTGATCGTGGCGATCTCGACCTCGAACACCTTCCTTATCCCGAGCGCGAGCCCCGTGCTGCTGGTCGTCACCGGTCCCGGCGGCTATACCAGCCGCGACTTTCTGCGTATCGGCCTGCCGCTCACCGCGCTGATGCTGGTGGTGATGCTGGTTTCGGTGAATCTGGTGTTTCGGTAACTTGCGTCTACCGCGCAACGATACCAGCCCGTCGTTCGTCGTAAAGTATCGAAGGAGGGTTTCCGCATGGACGCGTCCATCGCAGTTCAACGGAGGCATGCCATGTACCGTTTCGCCTTGGTTTTGGTTCTCTCCACCCCGGCGTTCGCGACGCTCGCCGCCACGGATGCGTGTCGTGTGACCGGCACCGCTTACGATGCCGCAGGCAAACCGCTACAAGCTGTAGTGCGCCTGGTCGATCAGCAAACGCTGCAAACCGAGTTCAGCACAACTGACGCGCACGCGACTTTTACGTTCAGCGATCTGAGTCCGGACGCTTCCGGGCAGCGTTATCGGCTCGATGTATTGAGTCCGCCGACCGTGGTGACCGGAACGCATATCGCGACGCGCTCGGTACTCGGCATCGCACCCGGCTTCGCCTGCAATGCCGGAGAGTCAGTGCACGCGGACGTGCGTGTTCAAGTCGATTAAAGTGTGCCGGCGGGCGTCACGGCAGCCGCACTTCGCCATCGATCACCTCGACCCGCAGCGTGGCCAATCCAGCGCCGCGGCAAGGGCCAGCGTAGCAGCGCCCGGACTCGAGGAAGAAACTGGCGCCGTGCGCGGCGCAGATCAGCAGGCCGCTATCGATCAGAAACTTGCCGGGCGCCCAGTCCAGGCGGCGTCCGGCATGCGGGCATTCGTTGTGGTAAGCCATCACCTGTTCGCCCTGGCGCACCAGGATCAGCGCAAACCCGCCAGTGCTGGATTCGACGTCGACGGCAATCGCGCCGCCATCCGGAATGGCGTCGAGCCGGCATAACGTTTTTCTAACACTCATGGCGGTATTAAGCCTCCTGCACTTGCGGGTGCGCGACGCCACCCCCATCCTCGTCACCATTCTGCCATACGGAGCGAAGCGACCATGTTCTACTGGCGCTTTTTCAATCGTCCACGCCATCCGCTGTTGCGCCTGCTGCTGGCTGCGCTGGGCGCGGTGTTGCTGGTCGGCATTTTGATCTTCGGATTTTTCGCGCTGATCGCCTTCGCCTTTATCGGCACCATCGTCGCACTCACCCGCGCGCTGACGCGCCCGCACTCGCCGTCCGCGAGGGTGAAGCAGCCGGCCGGCAACGCCGATCCGCAGGTGATCGAAGGCGAATTCGTCGTCGTGCATCAGGACACGGCGCCGCTGCATCATTGAGCGCACACCGATCTGTGATGGCCCTTTTCGGCGCGTGACGAGTGGCGCTGTTGCCGCCGGGCGCGTGCGGCTAGAGTGGCGAACCCGCTCCGGGATCGGACACCTCACGCTCGCATGAACGACGCCACCCTGCCTGCCGCCGCCGCTCCGCTCGCGCGATGGTTTCCGCCACGCGTACTGATCCCGCTGGCGCTGGTCGGCGTCTATCTGCTGTGGGGTTCGACCTATCTGGCGATCCGTATCGGCTTGACCGGCTATCCGCCATTTCTGATGGCGGCGATCCGCTTTCTGATTGCCGGCGGATTGATGTTCGGCTTCCTGCACTGGCGCGGCATGGCCATGCCCACAATGCGGCAATGGGTAAATTGCGGCATTTGCGGCACCCTGCTGCTGGGCTTCGGCAACGGTCTGGTGTGTTATGCCGAACAGACCGTGGCCTCGGGCATCGCCGCCGTCGCCGTCGCCAGCATGCCGCTGTTCGCCGCCGTGTTCGCCGGTTTTTATCGACAATGGCCGAACCGGATCGAAACCCTCGGCCTGCTGGTCGGATTCGCCGGTGTGGTGATATTGAATTTCAGCGGCGAACTGCGCGGTTCGCCGCTCGGCGCGCTGGCCCTGATTGCGGCCGCAGCGGCATGGGCCTTCGGGTCAGTCTGGAGCCGACGTCAGGATATGCCGCATCCGGCGATGAGCACGGCGGCGCAGATGTTGTGCGGCAGTGCCGCGCTCGCCATCGGCGGTTTGCTCAGTGGCGAAAAAATTACCGCACTGCCCAGTCTGGACGCGACGCTCGCGGTCGGCTATCTGATCGTCGCCGGTTCGCTGCTCGGCTTTACCGCCTACGTCTACCTTCTGCACAACGTGCGCCCGGCGCTGGCAACCAGCTACGCCTACGTCAACCCGCCGGTCGCGGTGCTGGTCGGCGTGGCACTCGGCGGCGAGTCGGTGCGCACACTCGACATCGCCGGCATGGTAGTAATCCTCGCCGGCGTCGTCGCGATCACGCTGGCGAAGGGCAAACGCTGAGCACTACAGTTCGCGCAACGCCGTCGTCACTGGAATACGCGCGGCGCGCAGGGCCGGGAACAGGCCGCCGATCAGCCCGATCGCCAATGCCCATTTGAGTCCGGACAATGCCAGCTCTGGCGTCACCTTGAAAGCGAACACGACCTGACTGAAATTCTGACCCAGCGTGGATACGGTGTAATTGTCGAACAACAGCCACGCAATCGCTGCACCCAGCACACCGCCGAGCAGGGCCAGCAGCATGGTTTCCAGCATCACCGACACCACCACGGGCAAGCCGCGAAATCCGATCGCGCGCAAGGTAGCGATTTCGCGCGCACGCACGGCAATCGCGGCGTACATCGTGTTGAGCGCGCCGAAGATCGCACCGATCGCCATGATCGCTGCGATCGTCGTGCCGATAATACGGATTAGCTTATCCAAACCTTCCGACTGAGCGCTGAAATACGCGTGGGTCGTCTTGGCGTCCACTTTCAATTGCGGATTGGCGACCAGCGCCGCCTTGAACACATCGAAGGCGTCGGCGCTGGTCAGTTTCACGGTGACGTCGGTGACGCTATCGCCACGCCGGTAGGTCGAGGCAACGATATCCGCATCGCCCCATAGCTCGGAGTTGTAGGCGTCGCCAGAATCGAATTGGCCAACCACGGTCCAGGTCTGATTGTTCAGAGTCAGCGTTGAACCCAAACTCAGATTGCTGAATTGGTCGAACGCGCCCTTGCCGACATCAAGCTCGCGCAATCCCGGTTTGAATTTGCGTCCTGCAATGATTTTGACGTTGGGACGCAGATCCCACACACCCGGTCCGACACCACGAAATGTGGCATTGGCATCGAGTCCGCTGCTTTTTTTCGCCAGCGATGCGATCACGACAAGTTCGGCCGAAGCGATCGGCTGACCTTGCGCATTCTTGAGCACGCCTGTGGTCTGTTCGATCTGCACCACCGTATCGTGCATCAACACGGAGTTCGATTCGGCATTGGCGCCGGCGCGCATGACTACAACAGTGTCGTCCGTGCCGGTTTGCTGCAATGTCGCCTTGAAACCCGCGCCCATGGCCAGCAAGGCGACGAGCACGCCGACGACGCCGGCAATGCCGATAACCACCACGGACGCCGAGCCGAACCGTTGCGGAATCGTGGCAATACCGACTTTTGTCACCGACCAGGTTTGCTGGCCGCGGCGCGTGAACGCCATCCACAAGGCCAGCACGAGCGCCAATGCCAGCAACGCAATCCAGGGCAATACGGTCAGTGCCACGACACCCAGCACTACGCCGATGCAGACGACCAGGTTGACCAGAAATTTCATCGTTCGATCCTCATGTGTGTCGCTTAACGGCCGGCCAACGCATCGACAATCTTCAGGCGCATTCCACGCATGGCCGGCAACCAGCCGATGACGACACCGATTCCCAACATCAGCAGCAGGCCGACGATCCAGGTTTCCAGGGGCACACGGGTAGGCAACAAGCCACCGGCCTTGCCGGAGAGAATCGGAATGATCGCCGCGGCAATGGCAATTCCGATCAATCCACCCAGCACGATCAGCAAGATGGATTCGACCAGCACCAGACCCAGCACGCTGCGATTGGAAAAACCGATCGTCTTGAGCACAGCCAGCTCGGGAATCCTCTCGCGAACCGCCTGCGCCATCGTGTTGCCAGTAAGCAGAATCAGGGTGAAGAACACCGCCGACATGATTGCGCTGACGATCAGACCCACATCGGCAAACTGACTGACGAAAGAACGGTTGAACGCATTCTCGGTCTCGGTTTTGGTTTCGTGATCGGAATTGGCCGACAGCGCATCGATCGCGTTGGCAACCTGATCGGCCTGTTTCGGATCGCTCAACTGTTCGATATACCAACCGATGCGGCCGTTGCCGAACTGACGCGCCTCGTCAAAATACTTCCAGTTGAAGAACAGGACGTTTTCCTGGTTTTTCTGTTCCGGATCCTTGCTGTGGTAAATGCCGACCAGATCGAATGTCCAGGTATTGCTGCCGTCCTTCTGCGGAAAAATCGTTGCTTCCAGTGGAATCTTGTCACCGATTTTCCAGTGGAATTTATCCGCCAGCGCCTGGCCCACGACTGCACCCGTGCGGGTATTGTCGAACGCCTCGCGCTGCGCCGCAGGCAGCACGAATTCGGAATAGATGTCGAAAAAATTCTTGCTTATGGCCTCATTCGGGAAAAAGTTTTTCGGGTCCTGATACACGCCCCCGAACCAGTTCGCCGTTGCTACTTGTTTGACGCCCGACACCGCCTCGATGCGCGATTGCAGACTTTCCGGCAACGATACGGTGAAGCTGATTTTCGACATCGTCACGAGGCGATCGACGCCGGCGACGCTGTTGCCCGCATCGCTGAAAACATGACGTACCGAATCCAGCATGCCGAATAGCAAAAACGCGGCCAGCACCGAGACGAGGGTGAAGATCGTGCGGGTCTTGCGCCGAAACAGCGCCGCCCAGATCAGATGCAGATATTTCATGTCGGCGCTCCGTTACGCATGTGCGCTGTGTTCGACCAGGGTGCCCTTGTCCAGATGCAGGGTATGACTGGCGTGCTCAGCCGCTTTCGGGTCGTGGGTGACCATGACGATGGTCTTGCCGTGCTCGCGATTGAGCGTTTGCAGCAAGCCCAGCACGTCTTCGGCGGATTGGCGATCCAGATCGCCGGTCGGCTCGTCGCAGACCAGCAAGGTGGGATCGGACACGATCGCACGCGCAATCGCCACGCGCTGCTGCTGACCGCCGGACAATTCGGTCGGCTTGTGCGTGGCGCGGTCGGCAAGGCCGACAAGTTGCAGCGCAATCGACGCATTTTTCTTGCGCTGCGCGGCGGATAATTTCGTCAGCAGCAAGGGCAGCTCGACGTTCTTCTGCGCGCTCAGCATCGGCAGCAGATTGTAGAACTGGAAAATGAAACCGACGTTCGACGCCCGCCATTTCGCCAGCGCGCCCTGGCCGAGATTGTCGATGCGTGTGCCACCGACGCTGAGGCTGCCGTCGGTGGGCGAATCCAGCCCGCCGATCAGGTTCAGCAAGGTGGTCTTGCCGGAACCCGACGGCCCCATCAGCGCCAGGAAATCACCCTGGGCGATATCCAGATCGATGTGATGCAACACCTCGACCTTTTGTTTTCCGCGTTCGTATACTTTGCTCACATTGCGAATTTCTACCAAAGTGCTCATTGTGCCGTCCTCGTCAGTGCCTTTATTTCTTGTCGCTTTCCAGAGTAACTTTTGCGCCGTCGTTCATCTCTTCCGGCGGCTTGCGGACCACGCGCGTGCCGGCGCCGATGCCCTCGACCAGGCGCAATTCGCCATACGCCTGGCCCGGCGTCACCGGTTTCAGCCGCACGTGCTCGCCGTCGAGCGCGAACACCGCATCCTTGCCGCCACGCTGCACGACCGCAGCCGCCGGCACCAGCACGCCTTTCGGAACCTCGGTGACGGTCTTCTTCGCCTGTTCGAGAAATGAAACGCGCACGCCCATATCGGGCAGGATGCGCGCATCTTTCTGGTCGATTGCGACGCGCACTTTTACCGTCGCCTTGCTGCGGTCCGCGGTCGGAATGATGGCGATGACGTGTGCCGGAATCGTCCAGTTGGGGTACGCATCCAGCATCGCCTGCGCCGACTGCTTGGGTTGCACGCGGTTGATGTAGGCCTCGTTCACGTCGACGTCGATTTCCAGCGAATCCATATCGACGATGGTGGCGATGCCGGTACGGGTGAAGCCTCCACCAGCCGAGAACGGCGAAACGATTTCGCCAACCTGCGCGGATTTGGCGATGATCACGCCCTTGAACGGCGCGCGCACCGTGCAGTAGTCAAGTTGCACTTGCGCGGCCTGTACACCGGCGCGCGCGAGTTCCACTTGCTTGCGCTGCGATTCCAGTTGCGACGCTTGCGTGGTGACCTGGGTGCGCGCGACCTCGACCGACTGCGCCGATACCAGCTTGCGCGCGACCAGATCGTCGGCGCGTACGAGATCGCGTTGGCTCTGTGCAAGCTGCGCCTGGAATTGCGCGAGTTGCGCTTGCGCGGCCTGCAACTGCGCCGAAGCCTGTGCGAGCGAAGCGCGTTGCGCGCTGTCGTCCAGATGCGCGAGCACCTGGCCTTCCTCGACATGCTCGCCTTCCTCGACATGCTCGTCGACGATCGTGCCGGAGATCTGCGCCGACACTGTCGCCTCCCGGCGCGCGGTGACGTAGCCGGTGGCTTGCAACACCGCGGTGTCGCCACCGTCGGCGCTGGGCGCGACCGCCGTCGCCACCTGCACCTCGAAGCGCTGGCCGCCGAAGAAAAACCACGCCGCGCCGAGCACCAGCGCGACCGCCAGCACGATCGCGGCGGCGATCCACGGCCAACGCGAACCGCCGCCGGCATCTTCACGATGGCGGTTGTCGATGCGCAATTGATTCAGCAAGTCCGCTTTTTCCACAATGCAACGCCCCGATATTTTCGATACTTCCAGTGTGCCATAAACTCGGCTATCGCGTGCCTGCGCGACAGAGCCGATGGTCACGAGTTGCGGGTGACAAATGTCAGGCACGCGACACTGCAATTGCTTTCGCACAGCCGTCGCGGCATGCTGCGATCATGGACTTTGTCTTCGCCCCGCACGCACCTGCGACACTCGCCATCGCCGGCAGCGATGCGCGCTTTCCTGTGCATCGCATTTATTGCATCGGTCGCAATTACGCCGAACACGCGAAGGAGATGGGTGCGGCCGTGGATCGCGGCAATCCGGTGTTCTTCTGCAAACCCGCCGATGCGGTCGTCGCCAATGACGCGACGATTCCCTATCCGTCCGCAACGCAGGAACTGCACCACGAAGTCGAGATGGTCGTGGCCCTGCATTCCGGCGGCGCGGCGATCGCTGCCGACGCTGCCTTGACGCATGTGCTCGGCTACGGCGTCGGCCTGGATCTGACCCGGCGCGATCTGCAGGCGACGGCCAAGGCCAAGGGCCTGCCGTGGGACTCGGCCAAGGGCTTCGATCGCTCCGCGCCGGTTTCCGCGCTACGCCGCGCCGCCGAGATCGGCCATCCGCAACGCGCTGCATTGACGCTGGATGTCAACGGCCAGTCGCGCCAGCGTGCCGATATCGCGGAAATGATTTTCCCGGTCGCCGAAATCATCGCGCGGCTGTCGCTGCTGTTCGAACTGCAAGCCGGCGATCTGATCTTTACCGGCACGCCGGCCGGCGTGGCCGCGTTGCGACCGGGCGACCGCTACCTGGCGCGGCTTGAGGGTATCGCCGAATTGCGCGGCGATATTGGCTGATCGAGCGGGCTGATCGCGCCGGCCGATCCGCGCCGAACATCTCACCTTTTCCACGGCATTTGCGCTACATTCGCCGGGCCGCACTGGGGGCGGGTTGCAACATCACCTAACAGGAGGTTTGCGTATGAGTTTCTTCAGCGAGTTCAAGACTTTTGCAATGAAAGGCAATGTCGTGGACATGGC